>JADLDZ010000316.1 GCA_020846375.1 Nitrospirales bacterium
ATGGCGGCGGCGTTCCCCGATGTCTACCGGCAGATGGGGCTCTATATCCAGCTTATTGTCGCTTTTGCCTCCATCCTTGCCCGGGCGGAGATGTTTGCGAGCAAGAACCGGTTCACCCCCTCCATGGTCGATGGCATCGGGATGGGGCTCGGATTCCTCTTCGCCCTGACGGTCATCAGCTTCTTCAGGGAACTGGTGGGGAAGGGTTCCCTCTGGGGAATGCCCATTGTCGCCACAAAGCCGCTCCTGATCCTGATCCTGCCTACGGGCGGGTTCTTCGCGGTAGGGATACTGATGGCCCTCTTCAACTGGATCGATGTCCGGTACCTGAAGAGCAGGGCGGCGGGACACTAAAGGAGGAGAGCAATGGAAAACGAATTCCTGAAGCTTTTTCAGCTTGTCGTATCAGCATCCTTGATAAACAACTTTGTTTTTACACAGTTTCTCGGACTTTGCATCTTCTTCGGCGTCTCGAAGAAGATGGAGACCGCGGTGGGAATGAGCGTCACTTTCACCGCGGTCATGATGATCAGCGCGGCCCTGTGCTGGTTCATCTTCGCCTATGTAATGATACCCCTCGACATCACGTTCCTGAAGATCATCGTCTTCATCGGGATAATCGCAGGCTTGGTGCAGGCGTCGGATACCATCATGAGAAAGGTGGCGCCGGGCATCTACTACAAGCTCGGCATCTACCTCGCCCTTATTTCCACGAACTGCATCATCCTCGCCGTGCCGCTGCTCAACGCGGGATCGCACTACAGCTTCATCGAGAGCATCGCCTTCGGACTGGGGTCCGGCATCGGCTTCGGCCTCGCCCTCATCATCATGGCGAGCATCCGCGAAAAGGTGGAGATGGCCGACGTGCCCGCTCCTTTCAAGGGGCTGCCCATGGCCTTTGTCGTCACCGGGCTGATCGCGCTCGCGTTTACCGGCTTTTCGGGGCTGATCACCCTTTAAGAGCGAGAGGGCATGTGCGGCGGCGTTGTGCGCACGGTAGTGCTTTCGGTACAATTAAGAAAAGGCTCTTCGTGGTGAGCTGTGCCGTAGTGAGCGGTGAATGTGTAACGGAGGAAAGACGGAATGCATGAGATCATAAAGCTGATAGCCGATGTGCTGGGGATGCTCCCCCTTGCCGATATGTCCCATTTTCTCCTCCCCCAGGTGGGGGTGGGGGGCGGGGTCGAGGCGAAGGAGCATGTGGATATCGTCCCCCTGATCAAATTCACCCTTATCTTCCTGGCCGGGATCGGCACGGTGTTCGGCCTGGGGCTCGCCTTCGCCGCAAAGAAGTTCGCCGTCAGGATCGACCCGAGGGTGGAGCAGGTGAAGGACTGCCTTGCCCATGCCCATTGCGGCGCCTGCGGATACGCCGGATGCGAGCAGTATGCCGAGGCGGTGGTGAACGACCCGGATGTCTCTCCCACTCTCTGTATCCCCGCCGGCTCGAAGGGGGCCGAGGCGGTCGCCCTGATCACCGGCAAGCAGGCGGGAGCCGTGGAGCCTTTCTTTTCCCGGATCATGTGCCAGGGAGGCGCGGGCAAATCGGCCAGGAGGTTCCGGTACGAGGGAGTGCAGGACTGCAGGGCCGCGGTTCTTGCGGGCGGCGGTGACAAGTCGTGCATCTACGGATGCCTCGGGTACGGCACCTGTGCGCGGGCCTGCCCTTTTGACGCGCTCCATATGGGCGGGGACCACCTTCCGGTAGTGGATGTGGCAAAGTGCACCGGATGCCGGAAATGTGAAGCCGCCTGCCCGAAAAAAGTGATCGAGGTGCTCCCTGCGTACAAGGCGGTGGTGGTCGCCTGCCACTCGAAGGACAAGGGCGGAGAGGTCAGGAAGCACTGCCAGGTGGGCTGCATCGCGTGCGGCAAGTGCGTCAAGGTCTGTCCCTTCGATGCTCCGAAGATCGAAAACAACCTCTCGAGAATCGACTTGGATAAATGCAGGGTCTGCGGGCTCTGTGCGGGCGTCTGCCCCACCAGGGCCATCGTCGACTTCATCCCGGCACGGCCCAGGGCAGTGGTGACCGACAAATGCATCGGATGCCAGATCTGCACGAAGGTGTGCCCGGTGAACGCCGCTGCAGGAGAGGCGAAGAAGAAACATGCCATCGATCCGGCAAAGTGCATCGGGTGCGGCATCTGCACGGCGAAATGCCCGGTGCAGGCCATCGAGGGTACCTTCAATACTGCAGAAGTTCTGGAGGCTGCAGCGAAGAAAAAGAAGTCCGTCACTGCCGCTGCGTAGGGCCGGAGGAAGCGGACAACCCATGGAAAACAGGGCCGAAAAGCCGTAAGAGCCGACAGGACCTTGACTTTTCCCCGCTGTTTCGGTCCTAATATACCTGCATGAAGAAGAACGGAACAATACGCTGGGCGGTACTTTTCGTGATTCTGGCTTTTCTTTCCGGCACTTCCGCCCTCGCGCAGACTCCCGGGGAAAAGCCTCCGGAGAGGAGCCTGAAAGGCGGGGCGCAGAGGCCCCCCTCTCCGCCGATAGCCCTGGGGGTTCCTTCGTTCTATCCCACTCTTGCTGTCGCAGACCATTCCCTCGACTCGGGAGCAGCGGTCCCCGCTCCGGAGTCTGTTCCCGGACAGATCGTCAAGGAGAGTCCGAACAATCCGGGGGAGAGGAAAGAGCCTTCTGCCGTGTCTGCCGCAGGGCCGTCTGTTTCGACCGGGGAGGGGCAGCCCTTCGGCAATTCTCCCATCGACACCGCCTCGTACAAGTCCAATGAGACCGCTCTGAAGGCGATAGAGAGGAACGTAACTCTCTTCACGGAGAGGATCAAGGGGAGGTTCGAGGTCTGGCTCGAGAGGTCGGCGCGGTATATCGAGATCATGAAGGAAATCCTGAGAGAGCAGAAGCTCCCCGAGGACCTCGTGTTCCTGCCTATTGTGGAGAGCGGGTTCAACCTGCATGCCTACTCCTCTGCACGGGCGGTGGGTCCCTGGCAGTTCATCGCGGCAACGGCGAAGAGGTACGGTCTGGTCATCGACTGGTGGAGGGACGAGCGGAAGGACCCGGTGAAATCGACCCACGCGGCGGCGCAGTATCTCAAGGACCTTTATAAGATGTTCGGTTCCTGGAATCTCGCCCTGGCGGCGTACAATGCCGGAGAGGGCCGGATTTCCCGCGCCCTCAAGAAGAGCGACGTCGACGATTACTGGTCCCTTCTCCATACGAAACAGATAAGGGATGAGACAAAGGAGTATGTGCCCCGCTACATTGCGGCAACCATGATCGCCACTACCCCTGAAGAATACGGCTTCAACGATCTCGACTACCACGAACCCCTTGCTTACGAAGAAATCACTCTTGCTTCCCCCATGGATATCGAAGTCATTGCGCAGTGCGCGGAGAGCACGGTGAAGGAGATCAGGGAGCTGAACCCCGAACTGCGGAGGTGGAGCACCCCCACCAATGTTCTCCGATACACCATACGGATACCGGAAGGGAGCAAGGAACTCTTCCGGAGGAACATGGCGGAGATCCCGAAGGAAAAGCTCTTTACCGTAGACACCTATACTGCCCAAAAGGGTGACACCCTCCGGAAGATTGTCAGGAAGACGGGGGTTCCGATGCAGGCCATCCTCGCGATGAATTCCATGAGCGGCCTCGAGAGGATAACAGCGGGGTGTACGATCAAGGTGCCCCCGAAGGAGAAGTTCTCCCCTGATCTCGATGATACGTATAGAGTGAGAAAGGCCTCGTACAGGAAGGTATCCGAAAAACCCGAGAAGAAGGTATCGGTAAAAAAGTCTTCGGGCAGGAAGGGAAAGCGGGATAAAAAGAGTACTGTGCAGAGCTCGAAGAAGTCCCGCTCCTCGGCGTCCAAATCGAAGAGCAAGATCAAGACGAAGAAGGTCTGATACCCGCCTCCCCATTACGCATACTCAGGTATGGGTCAAGGGGCTACCCCCTGCCCCCTTCACCTCGTCTCGGGAATCCGGCGCTCTATTTACTTTTCTCTGCTTTTCCTGTATTCTTTTTATTTGCACCATGATCGACCTGCATACCCATACCATATTCAGCGATGGAGAGCTGATCCCTGCAGAGCTGGTCCGGAGAGCCGCAGCAATGGGGTATCGGGCCATCGCACTGACCGATCATATGGATCAGTCCAATATCGACCTGATCATTCCCCGGATTGTGAAGGCGGTGGAGGCGATCCGGGGCCATGTGCCCGTCACGGTGCTCCCGGGGGCGGAGATCACCCATGTGCCGCCCGGGCTGATTGCGGACATGGTGAAGGAAGCGCGCCGTCTCGGGGCGAAAATCGTGGTGGTGCACGGAGAGACGGTGGTGGAGCCGGTGGCGGAAGGGACCAACAGGGCGGCGATTGAAGCAGGGGCCGATATTCTCGCCCATCCCGGCCTTATTTCTCCCGAAGACCTGCACTTCGCAAGGGAAAGGGGGATCACCCTCGAGATCACCGCACGCAAAGGCCACAGCCTCTCCAACGGGTATGTGGCGAAACAGGCAGTCGCCTTCGGGGTTCCCCTTACCATCGACACGGACTCCCATTCCCCCTCGGACCTGATCACCAAAGATTTTGCCCGAACGGTGCTCTTGTCCGCCGGGCTGGAGGAGGGTGCGCTCCAGGCCGCTTTCCGCACTGCTGAAGAACTGGTCGAAAAAGCACTCAGGAGGTAAGAGAAACATGCCGAAAGTGATAAAAAGACGTCCGGACAGCAAAAACCGGCACGAGGAAACCCTTTCCGAAACGGTGGGGGACCTGCGGGAAAGGCTCAGGGAGAGGCAGAGGACTCTGGTCTATGCACTCCTCGGCTTCGGAGCGGTCGTGCTCCTGGTCGTCGGTTTCATGATATATGCCAAGGTAACCGCCTCAAAGGCGGCAACCCTGCAGGCCGAGGGATACCGCATCTTCTTCGGCGAAGCCCCGACCCGGTTTGCCACCCCCGCCGAGCAGTACAAGAGCGCACTCGAGAAGTTTCAGAAGGCGTATGAGACGAAAAAGAGCCCCGTTACCCTGCTCTACATTGCCAATTCCTACTATGAGCTCGGAAACTACGATGAGGCGATCAGGACGCTGAAAGACCTTACGTCCCGCTATTCCGATCCCCGCATCGTCTCCCTCGCCTCCTACAAGCTCGCCGCCGCCTACACGAAGAAGGGGGATACCGCCGCCGCCCTCGCCGTCCTCACTCCCCTGGCAGACAGCAAGGAAAGTCCCCTCCGGGACCTGGCGCTCCTCGAAAGCGGCAGGGTGCTCGAGGCGGCGGGGAAGAAGGAAGAGGCGAAGGCAAAATACAAGGCGCTCATCGATACCTTCCCCCAGTCTCCCCTCGTGCCCGAGGCAAAGGCACGGATGGGGAGCTGATCCGCACGGGGATTCGCACCTTCCCTCGCTCCCTCTTTTCTATGAACAGTCGCCCCGCCAGAGGCACTCATTCTGATTGCAGGTCTCTGCCTGTCCTGAATTGAAGCAGGCGGTGTACCCTTCGTCCCGTTGAATCGTCCTGATAATATCCGCCTTCTTCATGTTCCCTGTCCTGATCCCCCTCTGCTTTGCGATCTCCTTCACTTCCTGAAGTTTCATTTCTCCCTCCTGTTCGGGATAGGCAGGATATGCTGCCTGTTTTGATTGCTCCTCTCCCTTTCCTCCTCCTTTTTTCTGAGGCGTCCTGCGGGCACCGGAGCGATCACCGGGTAGACGGGGCTCGCACGTGTCCATCATCCCGGTCGGGAAGGGTTCCGCCCGGTCTCGCTGCGAACACAGTGTGCAGACACAGCCCAGGACACTGTCACTCTTGAA
>JADLDZ010000317.1 GCA_020846375.1 Nitrospirales bacterium
CGCCTTGAGGATCCCGCTGATCCTGAGCGTAATGTCTTCCGGCCTCCTCCATCCCATGATGAGCCACGGCAGCGACGGGAGGAAGACAAACCGGTCGTCATCGCCGACGACGGTCACCTCCGCCTCTCTCCCCAAAAGCCTCTTCAGCTCGAATGCAGCGGTGAGCCCCCCGAAGGACCCCCCTAAAACCACGATTTTCGACATGCCTTCCTCCCCTGTTTCAGGCATAGCCCCCGGACGCCTTGCGGAGCGCGCCCCGTGGGCTGTGCATATCAAAACATCCCTACCACGCCTTCATTATTGCTCATCAGGTCGATGAGGTCCTCATAGGCGAGCCTCTTGATATCCCTCTCCAGGTCGCCTCCGCCCAAGCCCCGCAATCTGCAGTCCTCTTCAAGGACGTATGCGGTCCCACAGAACCCCTCCAGCATGTCATTCTGTGCGAAATAGACTCCGTTCTGGAGAAAGACCAGATCCGCGGCCATATCCCTGGCCAATTTTATTCCTCTCTTCCCATCCGTCGTATCAGGAGCACTTTTGACAAGTACCAGCATCGAAACCTCCTGTTAAAATTAATCCTTTTCTCTTAGAACTCGCTTCCACCCCCCTCTCCCGTCCTTTGGCCGTCCTCTCCCCCCGGGGAGAGGGAACCCCTGGGAACTATTCCCCTCCCCCTCGAGGGGGGAGGGCGAGGGAGAGGGTAAAAGAGAGTGCTCTGAACTTCCTGTTAAAATATCATGACGGTCGTTGCTTCTCTTATGAGTTCGGCGACCTCGCTGCCGCTCGATACCGCCACCCCCTCGATCATATCCGCCGCCTCAAGGCGGTGCTCCCGCATCGAGGGCTTATCCGCATAGACCGCAACCCCCATACCGAGGCAGTCCTTCAGGGCGGCTCCCAGGTTGGTGAACCCGGTGCCGGCATCGTCCTGCCCCTTCTTCGCAAGCAGCACTCCGCCGTCGGTCAACACAATATCAACCTTCATCCCGCCTGCCGTACCGCCCATGGCATGTCGTACCGCCTCCGCTGCATTGATATCTCCATAGGGAGACCGTTTCAGAAGAATAGTGATCTTTCCCATCGTACTCCTCTCCTCCGGAAAGTTCCGTTTCGATCAGGCCGGGTTTTCCGCCCTTTTATTCAGGCGCCCAGATTCAGCCAGATATCCGTTTCCCCGGTTGTCTTGAAAAGACCCTTGAGGGATCCCTGCTCAGCGCCATCGAGGTAATCGTCCTTCGCCGCACGGCGAAAGTTCATGCATCCCCCTCAAAGGTAGACCCTCAACCCCTTCCGGATGAGCTCCGCGAATTTTTCCTCCGCATTGGTGATGCCCTTCGCCTTCTGCCCCTTCAGGAAGCAGTAGACCCCATCCCCGGAGGCGATGAGATTGACCGCGTGTCCTTTTCGCAGTGCGGATTCGGTGATCCTGACGGCGGTAAGGGTGTTCTCGTAAGAATACGGTGATGTCGATAAAAACAGAGTAAACGTCTTCGCCATTTCCCTCCTCCTTTCCCTTTCAACAGGAAACTGCCCTGTCGCACTCTCAGTATATGCGTCTCTTCATCAACGCCTCCTGTCACCCGGATATACCCCCTTCTTCGTCACCGGGCAGCACGCAGGCGATGGCAATTCTTCCTCGTAGTCATTTTTCAGCAGCTTGATAAGATCGGGGATGATCGGGTCCTTCAGAAAGTAGCACCTGAGCCTCCCGTCCACGTAGTAATCGATAATCCCATGCCTCCGGAGGAGCGAGAGGTGCTGCGATAGATTGGGCTGGCTTACCTCGAAGAAGTCCTCGAAATCACTGACGCACTTGACCCCTTTCGTGAGCTCGTCGAGGATCTGTATCCGGATGGGGTGCGCAATGGCTCTCAACAGTTCGATCTTCATCCCCATGGGCCGCATCCCTGTTCCTCCCTCACATACATTCATGCTTTGAAATATAATGATATTTGCATGTTTTGTCAAGAGGAGGCGTAATTTAAGAAGTATCTCACTGATATATAAAATTTTTACCCTTATACCTCTCCAGGACGATAGGAAAAGCCTATTCATCCGTTGCCTCCCATGGGAATTAACTATTGGAAACGCCCCTTTCCGAACAGTTATTTTTTAGGAGAGCGCGTACTCTGAGAAAACAAAATGAATGGATGCCCACTGCATCCGGCAAAAGGGGAAGAAAAATGAATGTTGATGCAAGAGGACTCGGCTGCCCTCGGCCCGTCATTATGACAGAGGATGCCCTGTCCAGGATAGAAGAGGGAACGGTCACGGTACTTGTCGACAATGAGGCATCGGTGAAAAACGTTACCCGTTTTGCAGCCCGAAAAGGTCTTTACTCGGAGGTGTCACGGGTGAACGGACACTGGGAGGTGAGGATCGTGAAAGGATATCCTTGTGAGGCACCCCCGGCGGAAACAACGCAGGGACGGGAGTCGCCCGAATCCTTCACAAAAGAAGCCGCAGGCGCATCCAAGGAAACCGAAAAGGACGTTCTGCTCATCATCGGCTCCGATATCCTGGGAAAGGACGAAGAGTTGGGGAAAGTGCTCATGAAAGGCTTTTTCGAGACCATGAGAGCGACGAAGGAGACCCCTCATACCATCTTCCTGCTTAATGCGGCGGTAAAGCTCGCCACCACCGACGAGGCGATGGTCCCGATACTGAGAGATCTCGCGGACACGGGAGTGGAAGTCTTTTCCTGCGGCACCTGCCTGCAGCACTACGGCCTTGAAAAGGAGTTGAAGGTGGGCTACCGGGGCACCTCATACCATATCGTGGAAGGAATCAAGGACTTTAAGAAGACCGTATGGATCGGGTAAACGGCGGCGAAGGGAGACACAGAGAGAGCTTTCTTCGTAAAGGTCGTAAAGGAAATCTGCTTCCATGAACAGCCCCTCCGCAACGGGTGCAACCTGCCTATTGCTTTCCTTCTGCCGATAATGTCATACTGAATAACGAGGTTTCGGAATTTTTTGTGCGCAAGTAAGTATAGCCACAAAGACTTTACGCTTTGTGGCTTTTTTATTTATCACATCATAATTCTTCTGAGACTTTAGTTTTTCGAAAAGGAGGTAAAGAACATGGCGAATGGAACAGTAAAGTGGTTCAACGACTCCAAGGGTTTCGGCTTCATTACCGGCCAGGACGGCACTGAAGTATTTGTCCACCACACATCCATCCAGGGCAACGGATTCAAATCCCTTACTGAAGGCGACTCCGTCAGCTTCGACACTGAAAAGGGACCGAAAGGCCCGAAAGCAGTTAATGTCGTAAAGCTGTAAGTGCAGGACGGAATTCCCCCTGTTACGGCAGGGGGAATTCTGCCGGAGACGGAAATGGCAAACAGACAGAACTATGCTTTAAAAATGGAATTGAAGAAGCAGGCCATGCTCGCTACCGGTCTCCTTTCAAACCGCTTCCCGGAAGTTTCAGGCATGGTGATTCAGATGACCTACTATCAGAAAGGCTCAAACCCTGTCCTGATGGTGCGTACGGTGAACGTCTTCCCTTCGTCCTATGCCTATTTTAAAATGGATTGTGTAGTAAAAGGCTGCGAAGGGGGAGGTTTTGATCTGACATCTCTCGTGACTGATCTGGTGAAATTCCGCAGAAAAATGAAGAAAGGGACTCTCGTGTGTTCCGGGGCATCCGATATCCTTGAGAGTGCCCATGCAAGTATCGCCTACGAAATTGTGATACATTACCACCGCTAAGTATCGGTAAGCTCCGCCTCCCCCCGGTACTTCGCCTATCTTGCCGCCTCCTCGTATACAGCAGTGAACTCTCTCCTTCCGGAAACACCCTGTCCGCGTCGAACCTGCTCAGCCGCTTCCCCTTGTCAGGAGACTTCATGCAGGAAGCCCAATCCCTCCAGGAAATGTTCGGCGTAGCGTTCGACAGCACCGTCGTCATGGAGCACGGCATCCAGTTGCCTCGTATAGGCGGTAAGCCTGCCCAGCGCGGTGAGGGTCCGTTCCATTTCGGCCTGACCGGTGTTCGAGAGCCGCGCGATGAGCAGATCCTCCTTTATCGAGACGGAGAAGCCGAGCTCCCTGAGGACGGACGCGATAAGCCGGATCCTCCGCACCCGTTTGACCCTGTCCGTGGCCCCTCCGGAAAAACGGAAGTAGACATGATTGTTCCTTGCATTCCCGTTGCAGTAACTATCAAGGACCGTATAGTGGTACCCGAGGTGGAGGCTCACATTCATGTAATCGCGTGAGATGACGGCGAGATTGCAGCCCGTGTGCTGCACGGGGCCGGAAACGATATCCGGCATCCTCATCATGCTGGAGAAGAAGTCGCCCGCCTTCAGAGGGACCGCATCGGCACTCCAGGCGCCCGGATGCAGCATACCCTTGAGAAATGCCCGCAAGGGAAGGGAAGAGACCTGTTCAAAGGACGCTTTCCCCTTCAGAATGTCCGGAGACAGCCCTCCCCCGATGTCGATCGCCACGATCCCCGCAGGCACAGAGAGCTCCAGTTTCACCGGGGCACTCTCGCTCCGGCTGTTCCGCGCCTCTTCCACGAGATGCAGCACCGACTTTTCATGGATGAACCGCAGGATATCATGCAGTGTCCTGCACCCCTCCGGGGTAAAATCATCCTGCAGCGGGTCAATAAGGCGCAGCGGGGAGATATAGCGCACGACATATCTCTTTCGGCGGAATTCATGGAGGTCTTCCATGCGCGGCGCGGCTGCGGCGGCACGGTCGAGGACCTCCCGCACACTCCCTTCATACACCGTGGCCGTCCCCTCATCATCCACCTGCACCGTAACCTCCCGGCCGTGCGCGAGCGTCCGCGTCGCCGTGCCGGTATTCACCAGGGCCGGCACCCTGAATTCCCTGCAGAGGGAGGCCATATGGCTGACAGGGCTTCCCACATCGGTAATGATGGCGGATACGTACGGCATCGCCCGGATGAAGTGGGAGGAATCATTCCGCGCAACGAGGACAGCCCCCCGTGGCAGGGTGGCCAGGTCGTCCATCTGCCTGAGAACAAAGACCCTGCCCGCACCGGCGCCCCTCTGCACGCTCAGGCCCCGGAGTCTCGCCACCTCCTCCCCCGTCCGGCTGTCCTGGCGGCTGCCTGGACCGTGGCCGAAAGGGGGGGTAGTCGAGGGACCGCTCGCGGTAACCAGGAGCGGCCTCGCCTGCAGAATGGTGAGCAGGCCGCCTTTCCCAAAGGCCCACTCGATATCCTGGGGGCCCCTGAAGTGCGTCTCGATGAGCACCGCCGCTTCAGCAAGCTCATGTATCTGTCCCCCGGTCAGTGCCGCCTGTCCTGCAAGCGCAGGAGGGATGGCCTCTGTGCATATTCCTCCCCGCTCGCAGGCCGTCATCCGCGTCTCTTTCTTTCCGATTCTCCTTTCGATGACGGCGTATCCGGCCTCCTTTGACACCGCATAGAAGTCCGCATCAGTCTGTCCCTCGACAACTGATTTTCCCAGCCCCCAGGCAGCGCTGATGAAAACCCTTTCCTCTCCCCGTGGGCCGGTCGAGTAGGCGACTCCGCCGGATACGGCATCCACCATGCGCAGGCAGCCCACCGCCATCTTCATTCTCCCTGCAGACCCTCCCCCCTGCTGCAGGTATGCGAGCGCCTTCGGCGAGAACAGGCTGGCAACAACCTCCTTGTATGCTTCCTGCAGTGCCCTGCTTTCCGGTGGTACGTTCAGCACCGTCTCGAATTGTCCCGCAAAGGAGAGCTCCCCGTCCTCCTCTTCCGCGCTGCTCCGGACAGCAAGAAAGAATTCTCCCCCGCAGGTCTCCTTCAGCTTTTTCAGTGCAGCATTCAGGGTGCCGACCACTGAAAGCGGCATCTCCCCTTCCCTGATCATGTCCCGTATTTCCTGCAGCGCCTCTTCCTGACAGGCGTCCTCCCCCTCCAACCGTGCGATCTTCCCGTCGATCCCATTATGCCGGATGAACGCATCGTAAGCGCGTACCGTAACAACGAAACCGTCAGGGACCCTGAGACCCGTGCCGTTCTTCACCCCGGCGAGAGAGGCGTTCTTGCCGCCGACTTCATGGGCGTTGCTCCCGTTGATCTCCCCGTAGAACAGGACCAGATGCCCCGGCGGGGAGGCGGTGTGATAGACATGTCTCCTTATTTCACTGTCCAGCGAGCGGAAGATTTCCCCGAGCCGCGCATATCTGCCCTGCGTGATGGCGTCGAACCCGGACAGGACGGCCGCCATGCTCCCGGACAGTTCCGCATAGGCATCCTTCAAATAGGTGATATCGAAGAGGTAATCGCCCCCCAGCTTCTCTCCCATATCCGCGATGCACTCCATCGCCCGGTTGTGCCTTTCGAGGACTTCACGGAAGCGGTCGAACAGGACGGCAAAAGGGACCGGTGCGGCGGTCCTCCTCCTCCCGAAAGGCCCCCTCCCCCTGATCAGTGGTGCGAGCAAGGCGATCAACCCGGACAGACTCTTCATCCCTGCCTGTTCAGCGCGCACACGATTGAGGCCTTCAGCTCCTTTATCCTGACGGGCTTGGGGAAGAAGTCGAACACATCTCCCCGGAGTGCCTCGATGGCGGTATCGAGATTGGCAAAAGCGGTGATCATGATTACCTTCGTTTCAGGATAGCGCTCCTTGACCGTCCTGAGCACCTCCATTCCGTCTATCCCCTTCATTTTGAGATCGGTCACCACCACGTCGAAGTGGGTTTCTTTCATCCGTGCAAGCGCCGCCTCGCCGTTCAGAAACGTCTCGACTGCATACCCGTCCTGTTCGAGTGCCATTTTCGCCATATCGCCGACAATCCTTTCATCGTCGATGACCATGATCCTGCGTGTATCCATCATTCCTCCTTCAATAAGCAGGGCGGAGCGGAAGCCGCACCGGAATCCCCCGCCCCTCCCTGCTCCGGGACATCCCTCTTCACCGGCAGCTCTATAAAAAAGGCGGTCCCTGCGCCTACCGTGCTTTCCACCCTGATCGTGCCCTTATGATTTTTTATGATCCAATAGCTGACCGACAGGCCCAATCCTGTCCCCCCCACCCCTTTTGTACTGAAAAAGGGATCGAAGATATGGGGCAGGAATTCGGCGGAAATCCCCCTGCCCGTGTCCCGCACCTCCACCACGACCGTATCCCCGCTCCTGCCGGGCCCTGTCCCGATGAAGAGGGAGCCGCCGGGCTCCATCGCCTGGACGGCGTTCACCATGAGATTCACCAGCACCTGCCGGATCTGGTGCCCGTCGATAAAGGCGGGGGGCAGCCCCCGGGCAAGATGCAGTTCCACCCCGATATTGGAGATATGGAGGGTGTTCCGCATCAGAGTCAGGGCATTCCGGACCGTGTCATTGATATCCTTCGCCACACGCTTCGTATCCTTCGGCCGCGAAAAATCGAGCAGGTTCTTCACTATCTCCTCTATTCTCTGCGCCTCTCCTTCCACCGTGCTCATAAGGGACAGCCGGGTCTCCCTGCTCAGGGAATCGTACAGCTCACGGTAGTTCTGCGCTATCATCGAGATATTGTTCAGGGGATTGGTCAGCTCATGCGCCACTCCGGCGGTGAGGATGCCCAGAGAAGCCAGCTTCCTGGACTGGATGAGCTCCTCCTCCCGGTTCTTCAGCTCTTCCGACATGGAATTGATGGCGGTCATCACCGTCCCGAACTCGTCATGGGGGATCACCCCCCCTATTTTTTCGAAATTCCCCTGCGAGATGGATTTCGCCTGCCTCTCGATCTCCCGCAGCGAACGCAGGATCTTCTGCGAGAGGAAGCGGCTCACCATGATGGCGGTGAAGAGAATCGCCAGGAACGAATAGAGCAGGACATTCTTCGAGCGCGATATGATATCGTTCACCCCCTTGCGTTCGAGTCGGGCGATGGTGCGGGAGAACTCCCTCAACTTCTTTCCCTCTGTCCGGAACCGGCTTTCCAGCCGTATGTCGCCGGGAGCGCTGCGCCTCACCTCCCCGGCGATCTTTCCGTAATTGCTAAGATAGGTCTTGAGCGTCGCCAGGTTATGCTCTCCCACCGCCCGGGTGATATCCTTCTGTACGAGGTCGATTGACCGCAGGGTGCTCTCTATCTTTTCCCTGATGTCGGAAAGAGCGGTATCGTCGTGATAGAGAAAATAGTTCTTCTCTGAAAGCCGCATCTCGAGGAAGGAGGCGTTCAGGTCGTCCGCTATCTCCACAAAGCGGAGCTTCGTAAGCATGAGATTCAGATTCTGTATCGCGAAAACGCCCACCAGAAGGAGGAGCCCGATATTGAAAATGTTGGAAAGGATGATCCTGCTCTCTATCTTCACGAAAAGCCTCACTCGACCGGCACGGGGCAGCGCGGTATCTCCGCCTGCTCCCGTCTCGCCGGCATATACCATCTCACCCCGTCCGCCGCCAGGAGCATCCCTGCGGCCACCAGCAAGGAATCGAACAGGGTGGCGGCGCTGAAACTGAAGCCGAAATAGGCCATGAACCCGAGCCCCAGGCTCGCAAAGGAGACTCCGGTGCGGAGAAAGGCGAGGCCTGTCCGTGCGCGCGCATACAGGGTGCGGTAGCATGCGGCAACGGTCCTCTGCGCCGCAAGGACATTTCTCTCACGGGCGAACTGCGTGCGCTCCTTGCTGGCAGGGGAGGGGTAGAGGATGGTGCAATAGCCTGCAAGAAAATCCCCGAGGCGGGCGAGCATCGTCCCCTTCGTCGCTGTCACGATTCCCGTCCCTTCGATGCAGTGATACTCCTCCAGAAAATACATGCTCGCCGCGGTTACCTCCACAAGAGTCTGGGGATCCGGGGGACGCATCCGCGCCTTGCGTATCCCCAGGTACCCCGCGGTTCCGTATACGGAGAGGGCAAGGCCGGCCAGGAGCAGCATCCCGTACAGGTACACCGGTGACGCATGGGTGCGCATCGAGGCGCTCGCCAGGGCGATCAGTCCGAGTCCCCAGCGGAGTACGGCGAGGTCGGTCCTGCCCTTCGCAAGATCGTTCCGGTAGCAGGCGAGCCGGGTCCTCCACTGGGCCATCGTAGTGCGCCAGAAGGCGAGACCCGTCCTTTCCGTGCCGATGAGAGAACCCGGCTTTGCATGCAGGAAATCCTGGATGAACCACCGGATATCCTCCTCCAGGGCAACCCGGTAGACATAGGTGCCCGCACCGATGTACCGGCGCACCTCGCCGGCAAGGGCGGCGTCTGCCGGGTCGCTTGCGGCGATTATCACGGTATCCCCCTCCCGGATCACGGGAAACCAGCGGCTCTGGGAGAGCCTTCCCCCCTCCAGCCCTTCCAGCAGTTCCCCCGGAATGGGCAGCCGTTCGTCATATTCGACAGAGGGACAGCCGTAATACCCCGAAAGGGCGCGCAGCAGAGCCTGCCGTGGCACCGCATAGTCCCGCAGAAGGACCTGCTCAAGCGAAAGACCCCGCGCAGCAGCGGCGTCCGCCGCAGCCCGCATGTCTCTCTTGGTCATCGACCCCTCTGCAACGAGCAGCCGGTATCTCTCTATTTCACTTTCGCTATGCATCTTTTCCGCGCCACGCAAACAAACACCTCCGGCAATTACTCCTCTTCGCCATGAAAGACGACCCTTTCCCAATCAC
>JADLDZ010000318.1 GCA_020846375.1 Nitrospirales bacterium
GAGCGATTATGGGAAAAGTAAACGCATACCAGAAGGAGAAGGCGGTTGATCAGTTTCTGCCCCGGGTAAAATATTATGCCTCCCGGTACGCTTTCTGCCTCCCTCCCGAGCTGAGCATCGAGGACCTGGTATCGGCGGGGGTGGTGGGTCTCCTCGAGGCGATGGAGCGATACAACCCCTCCCTGAATATCAGCCTCAGTACCTTTGCGGATTTCAGGATAAAAGGCGCCATTATCGATGAGGTGCGCTCCATGCAGTGGGCATCCAAGGATGCCCGGAAGAAGCTGGAAGAGGTGAGGGCCGCCTACCGGGAGATCGAAAAGGAGCACAACAGGAGCGCCACGGACGAAGAAGCGGCGGTGCGACTGAACATGAGCCTCGACGACCTCTACAAAATCCTGTCCACCGCCACTACGATGAATATGCTGAGCCTGGAGGACCTCGGGGTGAACGATGAAGGGGAGCCCCTGGATATCCTGGAATGCATTGCGGACGTGGGCTCCGGGGGCCCGCTCGACGAGCTGCACCTGAAAGAGCTGCGCTCCCTTCTCGGCAATGCCATCGATGCGCTCCCGGAGAAAGAGAAGCTTGTGGTCACCCTCTACTACTATGAGGAGCTGACAATGAAGGAGATCGGGAAGGTGCTGGATATCAGCGAATCCCGGGTATGCCAGTTGCATGGAAAAGCATTGATGAAACTGAAGAGCGGCATGGAACAGTTCCTGAAGTAAGGTGTGCCTTTACAGCCCGGCGCATCGGGAGGAGGAAAACGGCTCTGCGCCATCCGGCAGCAGGCGCCTCCCCCCAGGAAACAGACAGTGCAGGATTACTCCTTGAATACTCCCTCCCATATCTTATATTCTATACCAGCTTATTTTTCCATGGAGGGGTGCTGCGTGGTCAAAAACATCAAGAAGATCATCCAGAACCTGGGAAGCGACGACCCCTCGGTCAGGCGGAGGGCGGCGGAGGAACTGGGGGCGGCGGATGAGCGGGCCATTTATCCCCTGGTGAAGGCGTTGAATGACGAAAATGCGGGCGTCCAGGACGCGGCGATGAGAGCGCTCATTTCCATCGGGGGAGAGGTGACCGTCCACATGGTGCTCCCCCTGCTGCGCAGCAATACCCTCCTCAGGAATACCGCCCTGATCATTCTGAAGGAGTTGGGGGAGGTATCCGTACCCCTCCTGTATTCGCTTCTCAAGGACAAGGATGAGGATATCAGGAAGTTTGCCATCGACCTCTTTGGAGAAATAAGACGGGATGTCGATCCCTCCCGGATTGTCTTCCTCCTCGGGGATGCGAACGCCAATGTGCGGGCCTCTGCGGCGAAGACCCTTGGAGTACTGGAATACCGCGCCGCCGTGCCTGAGCTGGTGAAAGCCCTCGGAGATGAGGAGTGGGTCGCCTTTTCCGCCCTCGAAGCGCTGGGGGACTTGATGGCGAGGGAGACGGCAGGGGAGATCGCCGCCCTCCTGTCCGTTCCTTCCGATACGGTGCGCTTTGCCGCCATCGAGACGCTGGGGAGGCTCAGGGACCCCATGGTGATCGATGCCCTGCTGGCATATCTGCCCCGCTCCTCCGGGGAGGAGAAGAACGCGGTCATCAAGAGCCTTATCCTGATCGGCATCACACCCGAAACGGCGGACCTGTCGGAGCATCTCATCGTCATGCTGCAGAACGGGGACTGGGAGGACAGGGAGATCGCCCTGAAAGGGATAGCCGCCCTCAACTGCAGGAAGGCTGTTCCCTCTCTCGTCGATCTTGCCGGGTCCCTGGATCCCTCGATGCCCGGGAACGAGGAGCGGATCTTTCGGCTGAAGAGCGCCATCAATGCCATCGACGCAGAGGAGGAGTTGCTCAGCCTCCTTGAATCCCCCGACATGAAATACAGGGGCAAGTCCTTTGTCATCGAGATCCTCGGGGAGACGAGGAGCAAAAGGTCGATGTCCCGGCTCATCGGTTTCCTGCACGATATGCGCAGGGACCTGAGGAGGGCCGCGGCAGAGGCCCTGGGGAAGATCGGCGATCCCGAAGCGGTCGGGCACCTCATCGAGGTGTCACAGAGGGATGAGGATGCTCATGTGAGGCGCTCCGCCATCGAGGCGCTCGGGAATATACAGTCGATGGAGGCTTACAAGCCCCTGATGGACCTCCTGTCGGTGGAGCGGTATCACGACATTGTGGAAAAGATCGTGGAGGCGCTCCTGAAGATAGGCGCCCCTTCCTTCCTCGCCGAGCTTCACCGCCACAGCAGCAACGTACGGGAGGTGGCGGCAAAGATCCTTTTCGATGTGGATACCCTCCTCAGCCTGGCGGACGATCCCGAAAAAAAGGTGAGGCTGGCCGCCATTTACGGACTCGGACGTGCGGGGTCCCCGGAGGGGGTTGCAAAGCTGGTGAGTTTGCTTGGAGACAGCGACCCGGACATCCGGAAGACCGCCGTGGTGGGCCTGGGGGATGCCCGGTTCTGCGCCGTGGAGCTTTTCGAGACCCTGCGTGACGACGATCCCTGGGTGCGGTTCTACGCCATCAAATCGATCTCCTCTTCCTGTGATCCGGAAAGGGCCGTCACGCTTATCAGTTCCATGTTCGGTGACGAGTTCATCCCGGTCGTCATGTCCGCCATCGATTCCATCCGGGACATCGGCGGCAGAGAGGCGTACGAAGTGCTCGTCGCTCATGAGGGACATCCCAATCCTGATGTGCAGGAAAAGATACGGGAGGCTTTGCAGTCCTTATGAGCCTGATGATGACGGATGAGATATTCAAGCAACTCAGGGACTTCATCTACGAGAAGAGCGGCATCTTCATCCCGGACACCAAGAAATATTTCGTCGAGAACAGGCTGGGCAGGAGGGTCCAGGAGAAGAGCCTGAAAGGCTATGAAGATTACCTGTACGTCATCAAGTATGGCTCCGATAAAAACGAACTGGTAAAGCTCTTCGACCTCATCACCACCAACGAGACCTTTTTTTTCCGGGAGCCCCAGCAATTCGACGTCCTGCGCGGGGAGCTGCTCTCCCGCATCGTTGCCGAGAACACGAAGGCGGGCAGGAGGGACATAAAGGTATGGTCGGCGGCAAGCTCGACGGGCGAGGAGCCCTATACCATCGCCATGCTGTTCCAGGAAAAAAGCGAGATCTCGGGGTTCAGAAAGGAAATCTTTGCATCCGATCTCAGTGAATCCGTCCTGAGCTCCGCGAAGGTGGGAGTCTACGGCTCCTATGCCGTGAGGAACGTACCCGAGGCCTATCTCAAGAAATATTTTTCCAACTCCAGCCAGCAGTATGCGCTCTCCTCCGCGATCAAGTCCATGGTCAGGTTCCTGAAGGTGAACCTTATCGAGGAGCGGGATGTCAGGGCGATACGGGGGATGGATCTGGTTTTCTGCAGGAATGTCCTCATCTATTTCGATGAAAAGGCGAAACAGAAGGCGGTCTCCCAGCTCTATGACGCGTTGAGGCCGGGCGGCTATCTGTTCATCGGCACATCAGAGAGCCTTCATAATGTGACGAGGGCGTTCAGGCCGGTGGTGATCAACAAAGTAATTATTTACCAGAAAGGGTGAAGATGATGACGGCGGGCGCTACCGGCACGAAGAAAAGAAAGAGACGGCGCGGCGGGAGGAACCGATGAGGCTGTTGATTGTAGACGATGACAAGACCACGAGAAAGATTCTCAGCCTGTACCTGAAGGGAAAAGGGTACGAGGTCGTGACTGCCGAGAACGGGCTGGATGCCCTGGAAAAGCTCGGGACGGAGAATATCAACATGGTCGTCACCGATATGAACATGCCCTACATGGACGGAATAGAGTTGACGAGGACACTGCGTGCGGACCCTTCATGGCAGTCTATTCCCATCATCATGGTCACCACCGAGGCCGATGACGATGAGAGGAAGAAGGCTTCCGACGCAGGGGTAGACGACTACCTGGTGAAGCCTGCCAACGCCGACCAGATAAGCGAAAGCATAAAGAGAATTCTGAAGAAAATATTTGCCGGAGGTGAGGGGAATGTTTAACTTGAGTCTGCGGGTACTTGTGGTTGACGACTTCCCGACGATGAGGAGAATTGTGAAGAACCTTCTCAAGCAGCTTGGATTCGAAAACATAGACGAGGCGGAAGACGGTGCGCAGGCGCTCGGAAAGCTCAAGGGCGGGAGTTATGGGCTGGTTGTTTCCGATTGGAACATGCCGAACATGGAGGGCATCGAGCTTCTCAGGAACGTGCGGCAGGAGCAGCCTCCCCTCAAGGACATCCCCTTTCTGATGGTGACGGCCGAGGCCGAGAAGGAGAAGGTGATCGAAGCGATCAAGGCGGGGGTGGATAACTATATCGTGAAGCCGTTTACCGCGGAGATCCTCAAGGAGAAACTCGAAAAAATAGCGGACAAGAAGAAGTCACTCAGAGAGGGTGGATAAGATGGCCGATGAAATGGATGAAATAATCGATGAATTCGTCATGGAGGCCGCAGAAACCCTGGAGAAGATCGACCCCCTGTTCGTCGAGCTCGAGACGCGGGGATACGACAAGGACATGCTCAATGAGATCTTCCGCGGCATGCACACGCTGAAGGGCGCAGCCGGCTTCCTCGGCTTTCAGCCCATTGTGGATGTGGCGCACCGGGCGGAAAGCATCATGAAGAGACTGCGCGACGGGGAGGCGGCTCTCTCCTCCTCCCTCATGGACGTCATCCTGAAGAGCGTGGACGCCCTGAAGCTCCTCATCTCCCATATCAGGCTGAAAGACGGAGTGGAAGAGAATTTCTCCTCCCTGCTGGGCGAACTGGATGCCGCCCTGGAGACTGCGTCAGGTCAGGGAACCCCGCATGCTGCAAAGGAGACGGAGCACGCGGAGAAAAAAACAAAAATAATTCATGAAGAAATAATAACCAGGAGCGACGAGCCTCATGAAGTGGTTGAAGTAAAAAATACGGAGCACTCTGGTCCCGAACCGCTTTCTTCCCCCCGAACCCCGGCCGCTGCTGAAGAGCAGGTGCAGCAGATCGCAAAGGAAAAGGAGGTGGTTTCGACCCTCCGGGTCGATGTGGCGCGGATCGACAAGGTCATGGACTTTGCGGGTGA
>JADLDZ010000319.1 GCA_020846375.1 Nitrospirales bacterium
GCCCTCTACTTGTACTTCGAGAGGCGGTACCGGTACTCCCGGAAGGAGAGTCCGAGGAGCTTTGCCGCATTCGTCTTGACGCCGTTCGCCTTCTGGAGCGCCCTGTCAAGCAGGTCCCGTTCGATGCCGGAGAGGTACTCGTTCAGGCATATGCCCGCGTCGGGCAGGTCCGGAAGAAGCGAGCTCGGGCGCATGATGGTCCGGCATGAGGTGCACTTCAGGTGGCCGTCTTCCGACAGGATGATCTCCCTCTCGATGATATTCTTCAGCTCCCTCACATTGCCCCGCAGCTCCTGGTGCATCATGTAATCGACAAAAGCCGGGTCGATCCTGATGATGTTCTTCTGGAACTTCCGGGACAGCAGCTTCACGAAGTGGTCGATGAGAAGGGGGATATCCTCCCGTCTCTCCCGAAGGGAGGGCAGCATGAGCTCGAAGGTGGAGAGGCGGTAGTAGAGGTCCTCCCGGAACTCGCCCTTTTCCGACAGCTCTTTCAGGTTCTTGTTGGTGGCGGCGATCACGCGGACATCGACCTCGATCTCGTTGCCGCTGCCGATGGGCCGGATCTTCTTCTCCTCGAGGAACCGCAGCAGCTTTGCCTGGAGGGAAAGCGGCATCTCTCCGATCTCGTCGAGGAAGAGGGTGCCTCCGTTCGCCTCGTCGATGAGGCCCCTTTTCGAGGCATATGCCCCGGTGAAGGACCCCTTCGTGTAGCCGAACAGCTCGCTTTCGAGGAGCTCGGCAGGGAGGCTCGCGCAGTTGATGGCGATGAAAGGCTTGTCTTCCCGGATGCTCCTGCTGTGAATCGCCTTCGCCACGAGCTCCTTGCCCGTTCCGCTCTCCCCGATGATGAGGACGTTGGTGTCGAAGGGGGCGATCTTCTCAATCATGCTGAAGACCCTCTTCATGGCCTCCGACTTCCCGATGATGCTCTGGTACGCGTCTGCATACTGCTGCAGCTCCCTGACCCGCTGCTGGAGGAGGATCTTCTCCCTGATGTTCTTCAGAACGACCCGTATCTCGTCCAGGTTGAAGGGTTTCGTCACGTAGTCGTACGCCCCGAGCTTCATCGCGGCGATGGCGGTTTCCGTGGAGGCAAAGGCGGTAACGATGAGAACCACCGTTTCACTGTTCTGCTCCTTCAGCTCCTTGAGCAGCTCGATCCCCGATCCGTCCGACAGGCGCAGGTCGACGATGGCCACGTCGAAATAGTGTCTGCGGATCAGGTCCTGCGCCTCGGCGATACCGGATGCCTCATAGACTTCAAAGGCGCTCTCGGCAAGGAGAACACGCACCACCTTCCGGATATTCGTCTCATCATCGACTATGACCGCCCTCATCGATAGCACCACCCTTCCTAGTTCTTCAGCGGTAATATAATGGAAAAACGCGCCCCCTGCAAGGGAGAAGTGCCCACCTGGATATCTCCCCCGAAACCGGTGACGATCCGATACGCGATGGCAAGCCCCAGTCCCGTGCCGTTCGCTTTTGTCGTGACGAAGGGCTCGAAGATCGTGTCCTGCACACCCGCCTCAACCCCCCCGCCGTCATCCTCCACCTCAATCCTTACCTCCCTGCCTCCCTGGGAAAGGGACACCTTCACCATTGTCCGGGCCGCTTCCACCCCGTTCTTTATGATGTTGTGCAGGGCGACCTCCATAAAGGTCCTGTTCGCGACCACTGTCGCGCTCTCTTCGCCCTCCAATACGATCTCCTTGCCGCCGCCCCGGTCCCGTGTCAGCCCCTTCAGCATTTCCAGGACGTCCACCTCCTCCTTCGGAGCGTCCGAAGGCCGGGAGAAAAGGAGGAAGTCGTTGACCAGGCGGGTCAGCCGCCCCGTTTCCGTGCCGAGCATCTCGATGAATTCCCGGTCGCGCCTTCCCTCTCTCAGGAACTGCACTGCGGCGGATATCGAGGCAAGGGGGTTGCGCAGTTCGTGCGCCAGGTCGGCGCTTACCCGGTACAGTCTCTCATACCCCTGCATCCGGATCCTCTCCTCTTCCAGCTTCCTGATATAGCGCGCCTGCTGCTCCATCCTCCCCTTGAGGTTATCCCCTGCCAGGGCGATGAGGAAAAAAGCGAAGAAGTGGAGGGAGATCGTGAGGATACTCTCCTTCTCCCAGAAAGTGCCGTAACTGTAGTAGACCCCTCCATAGAGAACAAGGGAAATAACGGGAAAAAGGAAATACTTCTTCGTCCTGATCAGGACCGAAGAGAAAAAAATGGGGAAGAGATAGATGAAGGTGAGGTAGGAATAGATCCCATGGCTGATGTACACCATGGCGGAAATGAAGACCACATCGAAAAGGAAATCGAAATAATTGATCTTCTCCGACGTGACGATAAGCCGGACCAGGACAATAAAAATGTAGATGACGAGTATATTCCGCAGGCTGGGCATCGCATAGGGCAAGCCCGCGATCTGGAACGCGATCAGCAGGGTCAATCCGAAGATGAACCGGCCGATTTTGTAATAATTGAAAAAAGATGATAAGTACATCAGGGTGATAGTGTATGCCCGATGACATATTTTGTCAATCATGGATGACCATAATTGTCTCTCTTCTTTCCGTCTCACGGGGAAAAAACCTTGCGCCGTTATAAAACAAAGGCTTCCCTTCGATCACCCTTCTGGCATGAAACATGCATTCCCCAGTTTGTTCCTGTCCTCACAAAGGGAGAAGGCACTTGTTTTTGAATCCTATTCGCCCTTGGCGGATACAACTTGCAGGAGGAGGTTTTACATGTTCAAAGCTATGCACAAAATGGGAAGAAATGAAAAGGGCTTCACTCTCGTCGAGCTGTTGATCGTCATCGCAATCATCGCGATCCTCGCGGCAATAGCCATCCCGCAGTTCGGCCAGTACAAAAAGAAGGCCGCTTTGACCAACGGGGAAGCGGGAGTAAAATCATGCATGAACAAGGCAATGGCTGAATACGCAAACAACAGCTCCGTCACCTCGGCCAGCTGCACTGTCGGCGACAACAGCATCAGCATCGCCGTCGACAGCAACGGCAACGTATCCACGACAAGCGTAAGCACCACGGTAAAGGGCACCGCAATGACCTGCGCCATCAACACGGCGAATCTCACCGTTACCTGCAGCTAATATCACTATCTATGGGGAGGGGGGATTCTCTCCCCCTCTTTCCCTTGGAGGGTCGGATGATGGAAATCCCTGGTCATGGTCAAAAAGGCTTCACCCTCGTCGAGCTGTTGATCGTCATCGCAATCATCGCGATCCTCGCGGCAATAGCCATCCCGCAGTTCGGCCAGTACAAAAAAAATGCCGCGGTAGTGAACGGCGAGGCCGGCCTGAAATCGTGCATGAACCAGGCGATGGCGGAATATGCCAATAACAGTGCTTCCTCGACCACCTGTTCGATAGGGGAAAGCAGCGTAACCGTCGCGGTCGATGGCAACGGCCAGGTCACCACGACAAGCGCTTCAATCACGGTGAAAGGACAAAGTCTCAACTGCACCATAACCCCCTCAAATCTCACGGCTGTCTGTTCCGCTTCCTGAACACTGCCCGTATGCGCATTCCAAAGGCATCAGGCACGCTTTTCTCCCGCTCCAGGGATACAGAAAAAACGAAGGCGAGCGTATCGCCTTTCCTCCTTGTTTTCTCCCTCTCCCTTTTCGCCCTGGTAATAAAGCTGAGAGAGGTCGGGAGCTATCTGGCAGGAGAGAACATCCTCGCGACCCATGACGCCTTCCGCTTCGCCCGCTTTGCCCGGGAGTTACAGGCGCACACCTATTCGGCGATCGATTATCTTACCAACGTCCCGGACTTCGCGGTCAACGCGGACCCCCCCCCGCTCCTGAGCCTTCTCGCCATGTGGCTTTCCTCTCTCCTTTCGGTGCGCCTGGAGGCCCTTTTCGCGCTGCTCCCGCCCGTCCTGTCCGTCCTGTTCCTTATTCCCTTTTATTTCTGGACGCGGACCTTTGCCGGCCCCCACGTCTTCCTGGGGGGAGCCTTCCTCGGAATATTCAACTACCTCTATTTCACCCGGACGCGGCCCGGGTATTTCGATACGGACTGCCTTATCCTCTTTTTCGTCTTCCTCATCGTTCTATTCATCACCCATGCCGCCAGGGAGAGGGAAAACACGCACAAATCCCTTTTATTCATTCTCCTGGCGGGCATTTCCTTCAAGCTGTTCATGTGGTGGTACAGCCTCTCCGTTTTTGGGCCGCTCTTCGTCTTTTCGCTCTGTGCAGGGTTGATCGCACACCGGCACACAAAACGGGACATCCTGCTCAAGACAGGGATGTTCCTCCTGATCACCAACCCGTTCGCGGCGATGATGGACCAGGCGCTTTTCCTGAAGGACTATGTACTGGGGCACGTCCTCAGGATGCAAGCGTACGAGATGTCCATCGACATCTATACGCATATCAGCGAAAACCGCCCCGTCGGTCCGCACCTCTTCGTCCTGCTGACCACCGAAAACCGCGCCACCGCCGGTCTGGCCGCTGCCGGCCTCCTGCTCCTCCTGCTCCGCCACTTCCGCTCCCTGCTGATCCCCCTGCCCCTCATCCTGATCGGGGTGGCCTCCTTCACGCTGGGAGCCCGGTACCTGATCTATTTGGGCCCTTTCCTCGGCATGGGGCTCGGCTATATGGTGCAGCTCTTCGCCGGTTTCCTGGAGGGGAGATTCCCCCGGTACCGGGCTGCGGTCGCACCCGCAGGGATTGTCCTGGTGCTCTTTCTCTCGTTTCCGGCCCAGAGGCTCTATTACGAAAACCTGCCCCTCTTCGACAACAGGACATACAATAATATAAAAGAACTTGCAGACGTGACCGAAAAGAACGCCTCCGTCTGGAGTTGGTGGGATTACGGGAATCCCATCGAATACCTGTCCGGGAGGGCGACCTACCTGGATAACACCCAGTTCAAGCCTCACAAGGTCTATCTCGTCGCCCGCTCCCTCCTGACGGACCAGGAGGAAAGGGCAGGGAGAATGATCGCCTTCCTGTCGAATACGACCACGCCGGACACCATGAAGCTGCCGGAGATCGAGGAAAAGTCCCTCGCCTATACGGTCCCTCCGAATAATCCCGTGTATGTTTACCTCTATGACGCCATGCTCTATATGGCGATCCTCCATGGAACGGGGTTGCAGGACAAGGAGATCACCGGGGGCAAGGAGAGCCCCTTCGGCGCCCTGATCAAATGCTCCGCGGCGGAGAGCGGAGGAAGGTCTACGGAAACTCTTTTCAACTGTTTCGCCTTCTCCTTTGACGATGCCGCAAAAACCGTTATCCCGACCGAAAGGATCGATCCGGAAAAGCTCTACCGTGAGATATGGTACCGGGACCGGGCGGGGAGCGGAACCAGGGTGCTGAGCAGGAACACGAACGCCGAATTCGACAAGACACTCCAGATCATCAAGACGCGGAAAGGGGAGCTCTATGCCCTTCTCGTGGACCGGGCGGCGCGGGACTCGGTCCTGAACCGGATGTTTTCACTGCGGGACACCTTCAGGAATTTCGAGCCGGTGTACGACGATTTTCCGAATATGGTGGTATACAGGGTGAAGCAATGATACTCATCGTCGGCGGCGCGGGCTATATCGGCTCCCACACGAACAAGCTCCTCCGGGAGAGGGGGTATAGGACGGCCGTCTTCGATAATCTCGTCCACGGCCACCGGGAATTCGTCAAGGGGGGCGGATTCATCCAGGGAGACCTTTCCGACAGGGAACAGGTACGGCTCTGTTTCGCGGGGAACCCCATCGAGGCGGTCATGCATTTCGGGGCCTTCGCCTATGTCGGCGAATCGGTGGCCGACCCGGCAAAGTACTACCGCAACAACGTCGCCAACACCCTTACCCTTCTCGAAACAATGCAGGAGTTCGGGGTGAAGCACCTGGTCTTCTCGTCGAGCTGCGCCGTCTACGGGCATGCGGAGGCGATACCGCTCACGGAGGAGCATCCCCTCCGCCCCCTCAGTCCGTACGGGAGAAGCAAGCTCATGATCGAGGAGATCCTCGCCGACTACGACAGGGCGTATGGGATGAAATCCATGAGTCTCCGCTATTTCAACGCGGCGGGCGCCGATGCGGGGGGGGAGATCGGGGAGCGGCATCTCCCGGAGACCCATCTCATTCCTCTGGCGATACAGGCGGCGCTGGACAGGAGGAGGAGCCTCGTCATCCACGGGACCGACTACCCGACGCCGGACGGCACCTGCATCCGGGATTATATCCATGTAACCGACCTTGCCGAGGCCCATTGCAAGGCCCTCGAATACCTGAAGAGGACCGGACAGTCCGGCTTCTGCAATCTCGGAACGGGAAAGGGGGCCAGCGTAAAGGAAATCGCCACCCTGGTAAGAGAGATCTCCGGGAAGGACTTTCCCTCCGCGGAGGCGGAGCCGAGACCCGGTGATCCCCCGGTGCTGGTGGCCGACTACCGGAAAGCGCAGGAGCTGCTTGGCTGGCGCCCCGAAAGGGATATGGGAGAGATCATCCTGACCGCCTGGGCATGGCATAGCAAAGAGAGGGACCGTGAAGAGAACATCTGAAAAGGTCTTGATCATCAACGAACCCTTCGTAAAGGATTTCTGTCGGACGCAGCGGTGGGCGGCGAGGACGCGGGGGCGCGTGCTCAGGGCCCCGGACTGGCTGGCGTATGCCACTGCCGTCCTCGAAAGGGAAGAGGTGGAGGTGAGTCTGTACGACTTCCCCGCAAAGGACTGGGGAAAGGACGACCTGCGGCGCATGGTGCGGGAGAGCCGGCCCGCGGTAGTGGTCCTCGATTCCACCACCCCCTCCATCTACTCCGACATCGAATGCGCCGCGATCTGCAAGGAGGAGAGCCCCGCCACCAGGGTGCTGATGGTGGGCCCCCACGTGAGCAGCTGCCCGGAGGAGGTCCTCGTCGATGCGCAGGGGAGCGTGGATGCGGCAGCCATCGGAGAGTACGAATACACGGTGCGGGATTTCACCCTCGCCGTCCTGAACGGGCGGGAGGAGTTCTCCGGCATTCCCGGCCTCGTCTTCCGCAACGGACAGGGTGCCTCTGTCGCCACCGGACCCCGGCCCCTCATCGCCAATCTTGACGAACTCCCCTTCCCCGCATGGCACCACCTCAACCTGTGGGACTACTTCGACGGGACCAAGCTCTTCCCCTACGTCGATGTCATCGGGGGACGGGGCTGCCCCTTCCAATGCACCTTCTGCCTCTGGCCGCAGGTAATGCACGGCAACCGGTACCGGCTGCGGTCGGCGGAGAATATCGTGGAGGAGATGAAATGGGTCCTTACCACCTGGCCCGGGGTCGCCAAAGGCGAATTCTTCTTCGAGGACGATACCTTCACGGTGAACAGGGAGAGGGCCCATGACTTCTGCGGGCGGCTCCTCCGAAGCGGGCTGAAATGCACCTGGTCGGTGAATTCCCGGGCCGATGTGCTCGACAGGGACCTCCTGGTGCATATGAAGAAAGCGGGCTGCCGGCTCCTCCTGGTGGGCTTCGAGTCAGGCTCCCAGACGATGCTCGACGCCATGCGCAAGAACACCCGGGTCGAAAAAATGGAGCAGTTCATCCGGCTGGCGGCCTCCGTGGGGCTCCAGATCCACGGCTGCTTTGTCCTGGGATTACCCGGCGAGACGCGGGAGACCATGGAAGAGACCATCGCCTTCGCCCTCAGGAACCCCCTCACCACGGTGCAGTTCAGCGGCGCGGTGCCCTTCCCCGGCACGAAGTATTTCGACTATGCCCGGCAGAACAATCTGCTCCGGGCAAAGAGATGGGACGAGTGGCTCACGGACGGCGAGCAGTCCCCGGTGGTGGACTATCCCGGCCTGAGCAAGGGAGAGGTGGAGGCGCAGGTGGATGCCGCCCTGAAGAAATTCTACTTCAGGACCTCCTACATGTTGCGGTTCCTCTTCGCCACCCGGTCCCGGGCCGACCTCTACCGGAAGATCAGGGGCGCACGGAACTTCCTGCGCTACCTCGTGGACAGGGGGAAATAGATGGACGAGACCCGTTTCCCGCCCTTCCTGTCGGTCGTCGTCTGCGTCTACAACGACGAGAGGCATATCGGCGCCTGTCTGCGCTCCCTGGCGCACCAGACCTATCCCCGGGAGCGCTACGAGATCATCGCGGTGGACGACGGTTCCACGGACAATTCCGGAAGGGCGATGCGGGAGGCGGAAGGGGTGCTCTGCCTCCGCCAGGAGAACAGGGGTCCCTCGGCAGCGCGGAATCACGGGGTCCTGCACGCTCGGGGGGAGATCGTGGTCTTTACCGATTCCGACAGTGAGGCCGCCCCCGACTGGCTCGAAAAGATCGTGCAGACCTACCGGCAGGCCGCCTCTCCCCGGATCGCGGCGGTAGGGGGAAGGCAGAAGGGACATCCGGAAGACGATCCCTTCGCGCGGAAAGTGGACGCCTTTCTCACCGCGGTGGGGTTCATCGGAGACTACGTCAAGTCCTTCGATTCCGTGCGGGAGGTCTCCCACAATGCCTCCTGCAATGCCTCCTACCGGGCGGATATCCTGAGGGCGGCAGGGGGCTTCAGGGAGGGGCTGTTCCCCGGCGAGGACGTGGACCTGGACAGGAGGCTGCGGGACAGGGGCTATGCCCTGCTCTTCACGCCGGATGCCGTGGTCTGCCACCACCGGGTGGATACCCGGAAGAGATGGCGGAGGATGCTCTTCCGCTACGGGCGATCCTCTGCCGACAACGTGGTGATTCACGGCTTTTTCAGGAGAATACAGGCGGTTCCGGTGGCCGCACTCCTGGCCCTTGCCCTCCTTCCGGTCTTTTTCTCCCTTTCGGCGTGGGCAGGGATATTGTACGCCCTCTCCCTCTTCTTCGTTGCATGCGGCACCGTAACGGGTCTTGCGCGGAAGAGCGGGCTGCCGCTATGGGACGCTTTCCTGTTCACCGCCGAAACGGGGCTCTATTTCTGCGCGGGGTTCTGGGCGGGGATAGCGGCCTTTTCCGCCCGCCCCTTCGACAGGAGAAAGGCGTTGGAGAAGCTGCACTACGGAAGGAAAGTCAGGGAGGGACGGATATGAGCGCCATACCGCACAACAACACCTTGAGCATCATCATTCCCGCATACAACGAAGAGGAGGCGATCGGCAACACCCTCCGGGCCGCCCTGAAGGCACTGCCCCGGGTAAAGGAGCAGGCCCGCCTCGCCGGGGTGGAGCTGATCGTCGTGAGCGACGGCTCCTCCGACCGGACCACGGAGATCGTCCGGGAATTCGGCCGGGAATCCGGAGAGGTGCGCCTCATCGCCTACGAGAAGAACAGGGGGTACGGCGCCGCCATCAAGACAGGCTTCTCCGCTGCAAAGGGAGACTACCTGAGCTTCATGGATGCGGATGGAACCTGCGACCCGGAATTCTTCGCCCGCCTGGTAACCGGCATGAAGGAGACCGATGCGAACATCGCCCTCGGCTCGCGGCTCCACCGTGACTCGAAGATGCCCCTGGTCAGGAGGGTGGGGAATAC
>JADLDZ010000320.1 GCA_020846375.1 Nitrospirales bacterium
AGACATCGTGAGCAACAAAGAGCCTTTGTTGCGACGTGAAAATATCAAGATATCAGATATTCAGAGGCTTGTAACGCAAATACAAGCTCTTGGCGGAGAGGTCGAATTTACAGAAACCGATACTCTCTACAAAAGAGCGATAAAAAAGTTTTCAGCTCTTGGTCGTAATGGATATCTTTTTGAATGGATGGTAGCTGCTGAAGTCATTGACATTATTTGCAATGATGATGAATTGCGGCAAAGCGTCGCCCAAGTTTATCACAGTGTTGCGACCCGGAAGCTTGGATCAAAGGAGAAACAGGATGCAGAGCTTGATCTGGTAATAGTAACTCGTTTCGGGACGCTGCTTGTCCTTGAACTAAAGACCTTCGAATTCTCCGGCGATTTAGCTAAATCGAAAGAGGGATCTGCATATAAAAAAAGCGGACCCTATGGAAAAGCAATTATTGTTGGCCCGCTCCTTACTTCTATGGTTCAAACAGCAAAGAACGGCAAGACATACCCGCATTATATCGTCGGCCCTATTCAAACCCAGGAGGCGACAGCCATGCAAAACGGTATTGAATATATCTATTTAGACGAACTGGCAGTTACGTTGAGAAAAAAACTTGCCCTTGACGGTACTCGATGATAGTAACTATAGCTATTGATACTCTTTATTCTCCTTCCCCTACTGCCAAGCTCTCCTCTCTCGACTTTTATGTCCAGAAGGCACAGGAAATAGCGGGCGAGGGGCATGATGTTGTCCTCACCGGAGCAGGCCCTGTATGGCTTTACCTCAAAGTCGCACACGCCCTGCACGGCAAGGCCCGGAAGCTGATTTACCGGAGCCCGGTGACCGGCGACGTGGTGATCTTCGACCACTCGCCCGATTAGAAGCTGCTTTTCTTCGCTCTTTGACAACGCAGGAGAAATATTGCCGCACTATTTCTTTTGGTGACAGCGGGAGGCAATCCCTTTTATTCTTTCTCATGGAAAGGACGCTTTACCTTGTCGCCTACGACATAAGTGATGAGAGGAGGCTTAACCGTGTGCGGTACTTTCTCAAGGGCTACAGCACCGGCGGGCAGAAATCGGTCTTTGAGTGCTTCCTGTCCGACGGAGAGCTGAAAGAGGTAGTGAGGGCGGTCGGCGGGCTGATCCTTGATGCCGAGGACAGGGTGCACATTTTCCGTATGGACGGGAGAAGCCGAACCCATGTCCTCGGCATTGCGGTGCAGCCCAGGGACCCGGAGTATTTCTACATAGGATAGACAATGGGAACGCTGTATATCGACAGGAAGGATATTCGGGTAAAGCTCGACGGCAATGCCCTTGCTTTCTATAGCGTGCAAGGCGAACGGCAGGGAGTCGTGCCCATCGGTCCACTGAAGCGGGTCGTCTTTGTGGGACATATCATGGTGGAAACCCCCGTGCTCCACAGGCTGGCGGAGGAGGGGGCCAGCGTCATCTTTCTTTCCGGGAAGCGGCTGCAGTTCAGGGGTATGCTCCACGGCAGGATGCACAATAACGGGCTCCTTCGCATGAGGCAGTACGAGAAATCCTGCAAGGAATTCGCGCTCGATATTGCCCGGGAGTTGGTGGAGCGCAAGGTGTCCCGGCAGAGGGAATTCCTCGAAGAAGTGCGGGAAAGGAGGCCTGACCTGCGATTTGAGCTGACCTCTGCGATCCGCACGCTGGAGGGGGTCTTGATCACGCTTCAGAAGCGTGCAGGTGAAGCCGAATCTCTTCGAGGTCTTGAAGGAGGGGCGTCCGCATCGTATTTTGCCGCCTACATCAGGATGTTCCCCGAATCGTTGGAATTTACGAAGCGGAACAGAAGGCCTCCGGAAGACCCGGTGAACGCGATGCTTTCTCTCTGCTACACTCTGCTCCATTATGAGATGGTCCGAGAGATTGAGACAATCGGGCTCGATCCTACCATCGGTTTTTATCACAGCTTCGATTATGGACGGGAGTCTCTGGCGTGCGACCTTGTCGAACCCTACCGGCCTGACGTTGATCGCTTTGTATGGGAGCTTTTCAGAACGCGGGGGCTGACTCTGCGGGATTTTTCCGAAGACGATGAGAGACCGGGATGCTACCTGAAGAAGGATAGCAGGAAGAGATTTTATCCTGAATACGAGGAATGGGCAAAGCTGATGCGCCCTTTATGGGTGGAGGAAGTAAGGAATCTTGCCCGGAGGATCATGGATGGGACGGACCCTTTATCTGAATGAAAGCGGCAATAAACTCACGGTAGTGCGGGATGGCCCTTCTGTCTGGATAAAAGCGGAGGCAAGGGCGGGACAGAGGATACCGGTAAGATTCCTGGGCAGGGTTATCGTGATCGGCAATGTTACCCTTGATGCGGGGGCTATCACGCTCTTTACGGAAAGCGATATACCGGTTGTCTTCATGAACCCGAGGGCTGAGGAAGTGGCAATGGCTATGCCCTACAATCACAAACTTGCAACACATTACGAGGAACAGAAGGTTTTTTTGGCCTCCGATGAGAATGTGGA
>JADLDZ010000321.1 GCA_020846375.1 Nitrospirales bacterium
AAGGCGGCAGAGATCATCGCGCGTTTCGTCGGGTTCGTCGGGGCGGACTTCGTCCTCGAGATGCTGCGGGTTTCTCCAAAGTACTGCGCCCAGCTTACCGGCGAGTACCTCTCCTCCACCATGGAATTCGCAGCCACCCTGCAGAGGCTCGGCTATATAGACCGGGTTCCCCCGGAGGACCGTATCTTCGATACGTCGCTCATCAGGGAACTGCACCCTCCCGGACACCATTACGGCGACGGTATTGCCGGGGGCTAGCCTTTCGTATCAGGGCCGGACCGGGGTGTGTCTGCGGACTGTAGCAGACACACCCTGAATGAACCAACACGAAAAAAAGGAGTGCCCCATGTCAAGAGAAGAGAAACCCCTCCCCAAACCCCCGTCCACACCCTTCGGGCGGAAAAAACAGTTCGGGGAAACGGAGAGCGATATGAACCTTCTGTCCGACCGTCTCGCAATGGCGATGGCGGAAGGGAAACTCGATGAGTACATGCAGAAGGAGATGCCCGACAACGAGTATGCCCGCAGCCTCACCATGATGATGATGGGGATGACCGGGAATATGACCGGTATGGCGGGGATGATGCCGCCCGGCCTTTTTGCCGCACCCCCGGAAGCGGACGCAAAGCCGGAGTCCGGGAAGGGAGGGGCGCAGGAAGCGGAAGCCGGGGAGTCTGCCCGTTTTCCCGCTGATTTGGCCGGAGACCTGCCCGCCGGTCTGCCCCCTGATCTGATAAGGGCGGTCCAGACCGGGGAGGTGAAGGAAGTCATGGACATCCTCCAGCGGGAGCACGGGAAAATGCATCCCGGTACAGAGTCAGCCCCTGCTGCGGCTCCTGTCCCTGCTCACGGGAGCAACCTTACCCGTCAGCCCTCTGTCGAGGAGGAAGTGGTGAATACTCTTGCGGGGATAGCGGAAGAGAACGGCGTTTCGGTGGACTGGCTCATCCTGAGGGCATTGAAGATATACGTTATGGAATACCAGAAGACAGGGAGACTCTGATTCTCCCTGTCTTCCCGACGGCACGCATCCGCTCCTCCTCGTATGCTCACTCTTCCGCGGTGGGGGCGCCCGCCAGGAATTCCTGCACCTGTTTCTTTATATCGAGGTGATGGAGGGTGATGTTCGGGACATCCCTGTTGCCCGGCACCGCGAGGCAGTGGATAAAGCGCAGGCCGGTGTTCCTTTCCTTCATTGCCGCGATCAACTGCTCCTTTCCTGCTGTCTTGCCGGTGCTGCGTATCCCGAACCCCTGTGCAACGCGTTCGAGGTCGACGCAGGAGCCTGAAAAAGTGGGCTGATTTCCCGTGGAACCATAGGCGCCATTATCGACGGCGAGGAGGGTGAGGTTCTCCGGAGAGCAATAGGCGGCGGTGGCAAGACTTCCGGGGTTCATCAGGATGCTGCCGTCTCCGTCGATCACCACCACCTCCCGCTCCGTGGAAAGGGAGAGGCCGAGGCCCAGAGGCGTGGCCATTCCCATACTCCCGAGCATATAGAAGTACGAGGGCCGGTTCCCCAGATGAAAGAGCTCCTTGGCGGGGGCTCCGATATTGCATACGACCGCCTTGCCCTCCAGAAAGGGGGCGATCGTCTCGAGGATTTCATAGCGCGTGAGGTGCGGCTTCATCCCTTTTCCCTGAACCGGGGCGGGGAAAGAGCAGACCGGCCTGCCCTTCGTCTCCGGGAGAACGGGCACTCTGCATTCGCCTCCCGTTTCCCAGACCGCGGGGCTGAGGAGGAAGGCATGGATTGTCCCTTTCCGGTATAACGCATCGAGTTTCTTCCTGATTCCTATGAGCTCTTCCCGGGTGGAGATGACGGAATGGGGGATGCCCGCTCCCCTCAGAATGCCCGGGACTTTCTCTCCCATCGGAACCTGTGCGGCGATCTTCTCCTTGTAGACGCCGCGGTGGCTGATGAAGAGAGCGAGCGGCAGTTGATAGAAGCCGGTGAGGGAGAGGAGCGCATTGAGCATGTTCCCGATGCCCGAGTTCTGGAAGAACATGGCGGGGCGCCTGCCTGCCAGGGCGGCCCCTGCACAGATACCCACCCCTTCCTCTTCCCTGGTGAGAGGGATGTAGTGCAGGGGAGCGGTACGGTACGCCTCCGCAAGCAGGACGAGGAGGTCCCTGATCCCGTAACAGGGAAGGGTGCAGGCCATATCGACACCGCAGTCCCGCAGGATGTCTATGAGCTCTTGTTCAGGAGAGAGCACAGCATTTCCTCGATTTCTTTGTCGCTGATGTTTTTCGGCACGAAATACGGGTCCACTTCGTGGGTCTTGTATTCCTGCGCATACCTTTTTTCTCCGCCGCCCGTGATGTTCAGGAGAAGCATCTCGTCTTTCTCCACGCTACCGGCACGGACCGCCCTGATGAGGGCGGCGACCGCCACGCCCGCCGCGGGGGCGATATCCACCCCCTCGGTCTGCCGGAAGATTTCCATTGCGGCAAAGACCTCTATGTTGGGAATGCCGTACATTTCCCCTCCCGCTGCATCGAGGATGTCATAGACGCCCCCCTGCATGCTGTAGGCAGGGTAGCGGTTGGAGAGCACCCGTGTGGTGATCTCCGCGATCAGCTCAGGCCGCAGGTCCTCGCTGAAGAGAGTGCGGCTTTTTTTCTGCCATGCCTTGACCATGGGGGCGAAGGGAAGGTTCTGCGCGAGGTGCAGCCGGGGGAGGCGTGAACCGAACCTCCCGTCCCGTATGAAACGCTCCGCCATCTCCGCAACCCCGATGGCTCCCGTTCCGCTCCCGATCGCCTGGAAGTAGTGGTCAGGGAGTCTTCCCATACGGGCCGCCGCTTCGAGGAGCACACTCCCGAGGCCGTCCCTTTTCGCCACGTTCTGCACCCCTCCCTCGAAGGGCATTCCCGCGATGTGGGAAACCCGCTTTGCCACGTCGATGGAGTCCGAGTAGTCCCCGTCACCCACCACGAGGGTGGGGATCCGTGCGCGTTCTTCCAGGTACCACATCTCCGCGATGCACATCCGGGGCACTACGATGATCACCGGGAACCCGGATACGTGGGAAAGGTGTGAAAAGGCCCGCGCAGTATTGCCTGCGGAGGCGACGGTAAGACCGGAAACCCCGCTCTCCTTCGCGTTCTGGATCACCACCGCCGCTTCGTATTCCTTGAAGGTGCAGGTATGGAGGTCAGCACCCTTTTCAGGCCAGTATCCATTGAAGACGATGTACAGGCCCGAAATTCCGAGATGTCGGCTCAACCCTTCGGAAAGGTAGACGACAGGACCGGGCTGGGGGAAATCAGGGGTGTGCACCGGCAGCCAGTTGAATTTCCAGATCCCCTGCGCATCGCTCTCGGAGAAGCGGACGTCCCGGTACCGGGTCTCGAGCAAGGCGTCCTTGCAATGCCCGGATGCCGAGAACGACACGTTCTCCAGTATGGTATCGCACTTGCTGCAGTGCAGGGTGTAATGGCTCATCTATCGTTCCGCCTCCTTATTCTGTATCCGTCGGGTACATTGTCATTTTACCATTATCATCCGGACGGCGCCACATGAATACACCTTTTCCGGCGGGGAGCAGGAGAAGTGCGGAGCACCAGGGCGTGTTTGCACACCCTGCCCTGCGCCGCTCTGCTACCTGGCTCCCGCCTTCTGCCTCTCTTCCTCGAGGAAGAGGAGAATCTCTCTCCGTACCCTGTTCAGTTCGGGGCTCGTCCTTTCACGGGGACGGGGGATGTCCACCGGCACCACCGTGCCGACGACGGTAGGGCGGCCGGTCAGGCAGATGATTTCGTCGCCCAGGAAGACCGCCTCCTCGACATTGTGGGTGATGAAAATGACCGTCTTCCCGGTCTTTTCCCATACATGAAGGAGCACCTGCTGGAGATAGCTTCTGGTCTGGCAATCGAGGGAGACAAAGGGCTCATCCATCAGGAGCACCCTCGGTTCCACCACCAGGGCCATGGCGAGCGCCACCTTCTGTTTCATCCCTCCCGATATCTCCCGGGGATAATAGCCCCCGAACCCTTTGAGCTCGACAAGTTCGAGGGAGGCGAGCGCCCGCTGCTCCCTTTCCTTTCTCCCGACTCCGGCAACCTCCAGGCCGAACTCGATGTTCTTCTGTACCGTCCTCCAGGGGAGGAGGGCGGATTCCTGGAAGATATATCCGACATCCCGGACCGGTGCGGAGATCTCGCGGTCGCCGAGGAGCACTCTGCCGTTGTCGGGACTCTCGATCCCGGAGATGATGCGCAGGAGCGTCGTTTTGCCGCATCCGCTGGGGCCGATGATACTGACAAAGCTCCCTTCCCGGACCGTAAAGGATATGTCGTGCAGGATTTCGACTTTTTCCTCGCCTGCGGTGCTGCGGAAGGACTTGTTGATACCGGTCACTTTCAGCTCCATACTCCTTTCTACCTCCACCGCAGCAGCTTCTCCTCGGTCTTTCGTATGAAAAGGTCCATCAGGTATCCCGTTACTCCGATGACCGCCATGCCCGCGATGATCTGGTCCGCCCGCTGGATATCCCTCGCGGTCATGATCAGGTACCCGAGCCCGTACCCGCTCTTTACCCCGGTGAATTCCGCCGCCACCAGGGTCATCCATCCGATGCCCAGGCCGATCCGTATCCCGGTGATGATGGACGGCATGGCGCCGGGAACGAGGACCTTCAGGAAGAGGTCCCGTTTTTTCGCGCCGAGAATGACGGCATATTCCACGATTCTCGGGTTGATGGAGAGCACGCCGGTGATGGTGTTGAGGAGTATCGGGAAGAAGGAGCCGAGGAAGATGATGAAAGTGGCGGACGCGTCGCCTATGCCGAGCCAGAGGATGGCGAGCGGCACCCAGGCGAGCGGAGGGACCGGGCGTATGAGTTCCACGAAAGGATTCAGAAAGTCGCCGAGCTTCCGCCAGAATCCCATGAGAAGACCCATCGGGATGCCGATGAGCAGCGAGACG
>JADLDZ010000322.1 GCA_020846375.1 Nitrospirales bacterium
AGCCCCTTCACGAACCGGACCGGCCTCCTGAAGAGGACGGGGAGGGCGTTCAGTATCGTGCGTGAGGTGGTATCGTGCCGGGGATCCCAATAGGTGGCGTGCCGCTTCAGCTCTTGCGCCCCCTCGCTTACCGTCCTCTCCCCGGGGCTGTTCAGTGCAAAAAGGGAAATCCCGGTACCCTGGCGCCTCAGTTCCAGAATCTCGTTGACGACAAACGTCTCGGAGACCAGGGGGAAGGCATCGAGCAGGTAGGCGACGCGCATGGTCACAGGCCCTGCAGCCGGGCCTTCGCGTTTTCCAGACTGATCTGTCCCGCCTTGAGGCCCTGGAGTATTTCCCTCACTTTCCCGGAGAGCAGGACGACGGAGAGCGCCCTGTTGATCCGGTAGAAGCCCCTTTTCCTGCGCGCCAGAGCGTCCAGGACAAGACCGGCGACCTGTTCGACGTCGAGCAGGTCGTTCTTGAGCCGCACCAGGCAGTCGACGATCTTCACCTCGTGGTACCGGGTGGCGAAGAGGGATGCCTCATGCTTCCGGTAGAAATAGAGGGTCTCCTTCAGGTGGCGCAGGGGAAACACTTTCGAGACCCGTATCCAGTAGTCGTAATCCTCGGCCAGCCGCGCGGCGGGGTCGTAGTCCCCCACCGCATCCCGCACCGCACGGGTATAGAGGAAGCAGGGCCCGATATGGTTGCCTTTTTCCAGGGCGATGGTGTCGGGCAGGCGCACGACCCTCCGGTTGAAGAGGTTGTCCCCCTGGAAGAGGTAGTAGTCGCAATAGACGAAGTGGCCCCCCGCCTCCCGCAGGAAGGAGAGCATCTTGCCGACCGCTTCCTTGTAGTAGAAGTTGTCGTCCGAGATCCAGGTCAGATACTCCCCCGCCGCTGCTGCGAAGCCCGTATTGAGGCTGTGGGGAAGGCTCCTGTTCCTCCCGTGCCTGATATACTTCATCCTCCTGTCCCGGTAGGACCGGACGATCTCCGGGGTGGCGTCGGTGCAGCCGTCGTCGATGACGATCAGCTCTATATTGCTGTATGTCTGCGCCAGACAGCTCTCGATGGAATGGCGTATATACCGTGCCCCGTTGTACGTGGGCAGGACAATGCTTACCTTGGGCAGTGCGTCTTCCATGGGATCACCCTGCTTCTCCCGTCCTTTTCGCCTTCAGAGCGGCCTGCGCCGCAACCGGGCTCCACCGGTGGGGCAGCGCCACCAGCCCGATGGAATTCTCCTTCCTGCCGACCTGCAGGAAGTACTCCTGGTTGTGCCAGTCGATATGGTTGTATTCCACCTCCCGGCTCAGCACCGCGCTCACCGCATAGACCCCTGCGGGAAGATGCAGCTGCGGGATGGAAAGCTCCACCGCGCCCCTGCCCTGTAGCCGTTCGGGCAGGGGGCTGCGGCTGTCGCTGATGAAAGAGGCGTACAGCGCGCCGCCGGCATACAGGTGAATCGCGAAGACGGGGTGTTCTATTTCCCCGGACGCCTCGTACTCCATGCGCACCCTGAGGGGAGACCCGGTGGCGAAGGCGTCCGCCCGGTTGCCCTGCCCGTCGAGGAATTCAATCCCCGTGATCCTCCCCCCACCGCCCCTTTCGGGCGCCGTCCGGCTCTGCTCCCCCTTTTCCGCCTGCGCCTTCCTTATCTGCTCCTCCTGCAGGAGCCGCAGGTAGTGCAGCACCACGCCGTCGCTGTCCCCCATGTCCCGCACCTGTCCTTTCCAGAGGAACAGCGCTTTCCTGCACATATGGCGGATCGTCTCCATGTTGTGGGCGACGAGGATTATCACGACCCCCTTCTCCATCAGCTCCGCGATGCGGCGGTAGCACTTGCTCTGAAACCCGGTGTCCCCCACCGCCAGGACCTCGTCCACCAGGAGGACATCCGGCTCGCAATGCACCGCCACGGAGAACCCGAGGCGCACGAACATACCGCTGGAGTAGTGCTTTACCGGGGTGTCCAGGAAGTCCCCGATAGCGGCGAACTCCACGATGGAGTCGAATTTCCTGCCGATTTCCCTCCTGCCCATCCCGAGGATGGCGCCGTTGACGTAGATATTCTCCCGTCCGGTCAGCAGCGGGTGGAAGCCGGCCCCCACCGCGATAAGGGCGCCCACCCTCCCCCTGACCATGATCCTGCCCCGGTCGGGCCAGAAGATACCGTTGAGCATCTTCAGGAGGGTGGTCTTGCCCGAACCGTTGGGTCCGATCAGCCCGAGGGTTTCTCCCCGCTTCACCTCGAAGGAGACATCGTCCACCGACCAGAACTCGCCGGGCCGCAGCACTCCGGAGCGGGAGCGCATGCCGAGGAGGTTCCTTCCGATGTCCTCGATCCCGTAGAGCATGGATTTCTTCAGGAAGCGGGAATACTTCTTGGAGACATGCTCCGCCTTTATCACCGTATCCCCCTCCATTCAGATCCTCTCCGTGATTCGCGTCTCGGTGAGATGGAAGACCACCAGGCCGGCAAGGAAGACCCCCACGGAAAACAGGGCCGAGAGGAAGTAGCCCTCCTGCTCCGCGAGGGCGCCGGTGAGCACGAGATCCCGGGCGCCGGAGACGAGATAGTAGAGGGGGTTGTATTCCGTAATCCGCAGGAGGAGGCCGTCCTTCGGCTTCGTATACAGGACGGGCGTCAGGAACATCAGGAAGGTGACCAGCATGGAAAGCACGGTCCCGGTATCCCGGACAAGGGCGTTGAGGAGCGCAGAAATGAACCCCATCCCCAGGGTGAGGAGCATGATCGGAATAACCGCCAGCGGCACGGCGAGGATGCCGATGCCCGGCGCGATGCCGTACAGGGCGAACAGGGCCAGCACCAGCGCGAACTGGATCAGGAAGGAGACGGCGGCCTGCCCCGACGAGGCGAGCACCAGCGACTTGCGGGAAAAATTGATCTGGAGTATCATGGAGCCCGCCTTCACCAGGGAATTCGAGCCGGCCACGATTCCGGTGGCGAAGAGCTGCCAGAAAGAGAGACCGAGGACCGCATACAGCGGGTACGGCGCCTCTATCTCCCCGACGAGGAAGATCCCCGAGCGGTTCAGCAGCAGGAAGAGGGCCATGCCGGCCAGGGGAGCGATGAAGGCCCAGAGGGCTCCCAGGAGCGACTGTTTGTACAGCGCGAGGAAGTCGCGTCTGAAAAGCTGGTACATCAGCCACCTGTTCTCCCGCAGTTCGGTGACGATCTCGCCGAATACGGAGAGGTATCCCTTCCGCAGGGAATTGTCCGGCTCATAGGTGGTCACGGTCTCGTCCGCTCTCTTCATCGCCGCTGCACTCCCTCCCAACAGGAATGGTAGACCTTTTCCGTCTCTTCCACGAACCTCCGCAGGGAGAAGAGCTCCTGCGCCCTCTCCCTGCCCCTCTCCCCCATGTACCGCGCCAGGGCCTTCCCGGTAAGGATTCTGACCACGGCCCCGGCAAGGGCGCCGGGGTCGCCCGGGGGCACGATGAAGCCGTTCACTCCCTGCACCACCGCCTCCCTGGCCCCTCCCACATCCGTGGCGACCACCGGAAGACCCGCTGCGCTGTATTCGATCAGCGCATTCGAAAAGCTCTCCGAACGGGAGGAGAGCACTCCGACATCGAAGGCGCTGAGGAGGGAGGGCACATCGTCCCGTTTCCCGAGGAAATGCACGGACCCCGCGAGATCCGGCCCCCTGGAAAGCCTCTCCAGACCCTTTCTCTCCCCGCCGTCGCCCACCACGACAAAGTGCGTACCGGGGACTTCCCTTCTTATCGCCTGCGCCGCCCGCAGGAAGACATCCACACCCTTGACCGGCCTGAGGTTCGAGACAATCCCGACGACCGGGGCATCGGGAGGAAGAGCAAGCAGTGAGCGATGCCTCCTCCGGGCCTCCCCTGAAACCGCCCCGTAGAAATCGGGGTCGATGCCGTTGTGGACCACCCGGATCTTCCCGTCGGGGATCCCCTCCGTATCCATGGACCACTTCTTCGTGCTGAGGGAATTGGCGAGGAAGAGGGTGACCCACCGGTTCAGGAACCTCTGGAGGGAGAGCTCCCGCCGGGTGAGCCAGTACCCCTGGTTCCTCCTCGCCGCGATCACGATGCGGACACCGGCAAGGCGTGCGGCCAGCAGGGCCGCTATATGCGCATCCCGGAAGTGGGTCTGGACGATGCCGACCCCCTCCTGCCTGAGGAAAGCGGCAAACCTCCCGATGCGGCCGTACGAGCGGGGATCCCGGAAGGAACGGATATCAACGATACGCACCGGGCATACATCAAAGACCTTCTCCACCCATTCGGAGGACCGGAGGAGACAGAGAACCGGGGCGTACCGGCTCCTGTCGAGGCTCTTCAGCAGGAGCAGGAGCTGCTTTTCGGTCCCGGCAGTGGGGGAGTCAATCCTGTCGATGACATAGGCGATCTTTATTTTCCGCATACGCTCCGGGAGTGCCCGCCGCCGTTTCCCGCTGCACTCTTCCTGAAGAAAAGCCGGGCTCCTCACTGTCCTCTCCTCCTTCACCGCTTCCAGGCCTCTCCGTACCCCTCCTTCAGAATGCCCCATCCGAGCCCCAAGTGTATGGCCAGGAGGATAAAAGGCAGGTACGCAAGGTACCGGAGGCCATTCCGCAGGGCTATCCGGAAGGACTCCGCCGTAATCAGCAGAGCATAGGCGCCGTAGAGCGCGGCAAGCAGTCCCGCTACGACCGAGGCCCAGCGCCCGGCGAAGAGGACGCGCACCGCTGCGAAGGCGGCAAGGAGGAGCAGCCCCGCCACGAAGGCAGGGGGGGCGAGCATGCCCGGGGTAAGTGCCCCGGAATGCTTCCGCACCAGCCGGAAGCGCCCCTGCCCGTACCGCACCATCTGGCGGAAGAGGCCGCGCAGTGTCTCTCTCGGATAGTAGCGCACCGCGAGGGAGGGGCTCGTGTACGCCTTCAGACCCGCCTTTTCCACCCGGTAGTTGAACTCGACATCCTCGCAGGCATCGAAACTTTCGTCCACATACCCCACATCGCGGAAGACGTCTTTCTTGTACACCGCCCCGTTGCTTACCGGACTGGCATACCCCTCGTAGGAGCTGTAGATCATCGAGCCGCCCCCATGTCCTAGCTTCGAGGCCCGCGCCAGGGCGACCGCCCGCTGGAAGGGGGCGATGCCGGGGGGGTCGAGAGGCTGCGGCCTCCCCAGGCAATCGGCGCCGCTCTTTTCGAAGCAGGCGACGATGCTGTTGAAGA
>JADLDZ010000323.1 GCA_020846375.1 Nitrospirales bacterium
GATGCGCTGCAGCGTGCCGATTTCCCTCCGGAGGCCGGAAAGGGAGTTGTCCTCCCCGGCTTCCGTGAGTTCCTCCTGATGCGGCAAGGCAGCGGTTTCCTGTGCCTCCTGCAACGTCCGGACCTCCCCCTTTTCCGGAGGACTCTCCGCCACCTCCGGAGGAAGAGACGCAGCTTTCGGCCCCTCCCCAAGCGCTTCGATCTCCCCCAGCGCCTTGTGGTACAGCCTCTTATATCTGCCGCCGCGGAAAAAAAGAAAAACCGCCGCCCCGAGGAGGAAAAGGGAGAGCTCCGCCAGCAGCAGGAGGTATAACGCGTCTATCCTCAATATCATCTCTTCTGCCCCTTTCCCGCCTTCGTCTCCGCCTTTGCCCGTCTCCTCCCGAACCGCCCGATAAGGTATCCCAGCGAGATGACAGCCGCAAGGGAGACGTTAATGAGCCCGAACTTCACCAGGACCGGCTCCCAGGAAGCTCCCTCCACCGGCTCCCGCTTTTTCTTGAGGGAGAGGTCAGGCTCCCGCTTCCGTTCTGCAGGGGATGCGACAGGGGGGGCAGACGCCTTGAACGCAACGAGCTTCTCCCTTTTGAAGGTTTTCCCTTCCGCGATGATCCTCACTTCGTACTCTCCTTCAGCCCCTGCGGTCAGCGTGCCAATATACGTGCCGCCTGGAGGAGCGCCTGCGTCGGCAAGGCCGATCTTTGGGTTCCCCCTGGCGGGCCCTGTCGCTTCCGCAAGAAAAGCGACCTTTTCCAGGAAGTCCCTGTCGGTAATGATGCTGTTCTCCTTCTCGAGCCATGCATCGAGATGCACCGTCTCCCCCTGGACGACAAAGGCCCGGTTGAAGGAGCTCTTCAGGCTGAGATCCGTCGCTATGAAAATCCTGTTGCCCTCGCTCGAACTCAGCTTTACCTTCCACCTGCCCGGTGCAGGGGTCTTTACGGTAATCATATCGAAGGTCTTCGCCTCGAACCACTGTATGTTTTTCGCATAGTGGAGAGGGGTATTTTTCTTGCGGAAGGGATCGAACAGGATGGTGGCGGTGCCGGGCTTCCTGGTGATCAGGAGAACCGCCTCCTTCACCTCTTTATCCACCGTAAATTCCTCTCCCTCCAGGGGAAGGGAATCAGGGGATTTTACCTTTTCAAACAGAGAGACGAACATGACATGCACATCCCTGTCGGCCTTCGCAAACCGGAAGAAGCCCCCGGTTGCCTTTGCCATATTCTCGAGGAGCTGTGCGTCTGACTGATCGGTGAAGGCCACGGAGTACAGTTTCACCTGCGCCTTTGCCAGCCCGGGGAGGAGTGCTGCCAGCTCCGCACGGGCGGCCTCGTCCTTCTCCTTCGCACCGAGAGTCAGCTTTCCGTCCGACAGGAGGAGGAGTATCCTGTTCTTCCTTTTGGAAGAGGAGAGTTCCTCATATCCCTTTTTCACCGCATCGTGGATATGCGTGGAGAATTCCCTCGAAGAGATGGCATTGACGGCGCTGAAAAGCCTCCCCCGGTTCTCCTTCGTGTTCTGCGAGAGGGTGATCAGGGTCTTCGCCGTATCTCCGAAACTCACGATGCCGACCCTGTCCTCCTCGCCAAGCAGGGAGATGAAGAGCCGTGCAGCGTCCTTCCGGTAATTATGGGGGTCGTTCTTTCTCATGCTCCCCGAGCTGTCCATGAGGAGGACAACATCGAAGCCCCGGTCTTCCCGCTCCGGAGCCTGCTTCGGAGGCTGTGTCGGCGGAACCGCGGCATCCCGTTCCGGTCCGCCTTTTGCAGGGGACTGTGGAGTCCGGACCGCATCGTGGGGAGCCCCTGTTCCGGCCAGGGCCGCTCCCACGGCAGGCAGGAGAGATGCGATGCACCAAAGAGCGAGGAGGAGAGAGAAAAGGGTATCCGTTCTTTTCGTCTGCATATCCCAACCTCATTCGTTATCAGAAAATTTGCCTATAACTATACCATAGAACACCTCCACGAAAAAACACTGTGCATTCCCGGGGTGCAATCGAAAAGTGGGCACTATTTCTTTGTATTCGCGGCAGGCATGAAGGGGGTCGGCAACGCAGCTCATTTCCCCCTCTCCCCTTTTAAGTGCACCCCAGTGGAGAAGATAGTTTGCAGACGCACCCCCGTTCAAGTATTATATATACATCATCATATAGGGGGACTGGTAATGATCATCGGGAAACCTTTTCTGTCGGCGGAACAGATACAGGGCAGGGTAACAGAGCTTGCCGAGCGGATATCGCACGACTATCTGGGCAAGGAGGTCCTTGCCGTCGGTATTCTAAAAGGCTCTTTCATGTTCTTCTCCGACCTCATCAGGGCGCTCAGGATCCCCGTATCCGTGGACTTCATCCTTGCATCGAGCTATTTGAAAACCAGCTCGTCGGGTGAGGTCAAGGTGTACTATGATGTACGGGAGGAAATAGCGGGACGCGACGTCCTGCTCATCGACGATATCATCGACACGGGTATCTCCATCAACTTCATCAGGGAGCGGCTCCTGTCCAGAGGGCCGTCCAGCCTGAAGCTGTGCATGTTCCTGGACAAGAGGGAGCGGCGCCAGGTGGAGGTGCCGGTGGAGTATATCGGCTTTGAAATCCCCAACCAGTTCCTGGTGGGCTACGGTCTTGATTACGACAACAAATACAGGAATCTGCCCTACCTGGCGATTTTCAAGAAAGAGACATAACCGTCTGATGACGCACGGTCGGTGCCGTCAGTCCCCATTCCCGACAGGCACTCTCCTCTCTCATGAAGAGCGGCACGCTGGAGCGACAAACTATAAAACCATACCGGAGGGATGCTCATGTACGAACTGATGATAGAGACGGGCTTTGCATCAGCCCACCAGCTGAGGGGGTACAAGGGAAAATGCGAGAACCTGCACGGCCATAACTGGAGGGTGCAGGC
>JADLDZ010000324.1 GCA_020846375.1 Nitrospirales bacterium
ACTTCGATACTCCCCCCGTGCGCCTCCACGATCTGCCTGCATTGATAGAGGCCGATTCCCAGGCCCTTCTCCTTCGTCGTAAAGAAAGGCTTGAAAAGGTGCTTTCTCTGGAACTCTTCCGTCATGCCACACCCCCTGTCCCGCACGCGGATGAAGGCGCCGTCGCTTTCTCCTACCTCCACCTGCACCGGCCCCCTTCCCCCTGTGGCATCGAAGGCGTTGAGGATGAGGTTTAAAAGCACCTTCTGGATTTCCTCCACATCCACTTCGGCGACAACGGAGCTGGCCTCGACGCGGACCTCCCCCGTACTGACCATGGATGCCGTCTCATAGGCGATCATCTGGAGGTCGGATACCTTCCGGTGCAGGGCTTCCTTCTCCTCGAAGTTGCGGAGCTTTGTGATCAGCCTCTTCATTTTGCCGATAGTGAGATCCAGGGATTGGAGCATGTCCTGCCGGAAGTCGGGGGTATCCATATACTCCTTCGCATTGTCGACCATGAGAGAGAGGGTGAACACCAGGTTCTTAAGATCATGGACCACAAAGGCGGAGATCTTCCCGAGCGCCTCCATCTCCCGCGCATTGCTCAGCTTCTCCGACAGCCGGAGATTGAGGATCACGGAGGAGGCGTGGCGTGCGAAGGTGCGCATCAGGTCGTAATCCTCGTAGGTATACTCCTCCTTCCTGTTGAGGAGCTTCCCCATGGCGATAAAGCCTTCGAGAGTCCCGTTGGAATGAAGAGGGATGACAAAGGAGATCCTGTTCCCGGAGAGGAGTTCCCTCCCGACCGTCCGGTGGGAGGCGTCCCCGTCCTTCGCGGCGAAGATGCGTCTGCTGCTCTTCATGAACTGTACAAGGGGGTCGCCGTCGGCGATGACCGCGTCGACGTGCCGCATCTCGAAAGCCACCGTACTGAAGTAGGCCTTCCTCTCTTCATCGTATTGGAAGAGCGCAGCCCCTTCCGTGCCGAACGTTTCGCAGAAGCCTGAAAGGACCGCTTTCAGGAGCTCCTCCCCCGTCTTCGAGGAAGAGAGCCTGTCGGTAAACTGAATCCATTGCATCCGGTAATCGTACTTGTTCGTATAGAAGTTCTTGTGCAGAAGGACCTCTATCCTGCGCCGCACCTTCTCGGAAAGGAAGAAGAGGAGCAGTCCCATCCCGCTGATAAACGCCAGGGAAGCCATCATCACCTGCCGGGTGGAGTGCCCGAAATAGCGCATGCCTTCCCCTACCAGTCCGAGTCCCAGGAGATAGAGTCCTACCGCGAAGACGACCACCGACCGGTACGCCATCTGCCGCGATACGCTCACTCTTACGCTCGCGCTCCTCCTTACCCGGGCATACACCATGAAGAGGACCGCGTTGATCGCGATAACGGACCTGACCGGCAGGAGGCTCATGTTGAGGGAGCGGTACAACAGCACCTGGCCGTAATAGAAGACGGCGAGCGCCGCGAGCAGTCCTGCTCCGAGGATCTCGAACTTTATCTTCCACTGCGCGCTCTTCGTGGCGGTCAAAAAAGTCGTCTCCAGGTTGACGAGAGAGACGATCAGGTAGAAGAGGATGCCGATGTAGAAAAAGAAGCCGGCATTCCCGAGGAAGAGCATCCTTTCCGCGGTAAAATCGGGCGAGTGGAAAAAGGACTCCACCGGAAGGAATGTCGCAGCGAGAAGAAACAGGGGAGAAAGGGCGAGCAGGGCCTGCTGTAGTGCCGGCATGCTCCTTTCCCCGCCCTTCCGCGCATAGGTGAGGGAGAACAGCAGCCAGAGGGGCGGCAGCAGTGCCTCCGCCATCAGGGAATACTTCTTCCATGAGAGGAGCGCCTCCGGATGCCGGACCGCAAGGAGATCGAAGAGCTCCAGGGCAGCGTACAGAAAGAGGAGGGCGGAGAGAGCACCGCCGGTCGATGATCCGTTTTTCCCCCGGAGGGCGTAAAGGGAGAATCCCGCCGTCAATACGAGGGCGGTCAATGAAAGGGCTGTCGCTGCCATCGCTGTTTCCGCTTCTCCTTATGCCTCTGCCGTAGTGATGAAGAGCAAGCCGGGGTGTGTTTACAGGCCGGGTTTTCCCCCTCTTCAGATCATAGCAGCAAAAAAGGCTCCCGTACAGGGGAAAAAAATGAAAGCATGCCTTCTCCTCACCGGGGGAGGAATTCATCGATCACCGGGTGAAAATCCCTTACGAAGCGGAGAGCTGCGGAGAGCGCCCTCTCCCCATCGGCATCAAAAGGCAGGGATACCCTGACAAAAGCGGAATCCCGGCGCCGGTACAGGAGGGAGTTCAGCACCTCCCACCCCTTCAGGGCATACTCGTCCGTGATGCTCCTCCCCTTCACCTGGTACCAATAGAGAAACCGCTCCTTCCCCTCTCCCTTCTGATAGACGGCGCTCACCACGCGGAGGCTCTTCCCCCCTGCCTCAAGGACGAGCTCCCTCTCCTCCAGCCGGTACCACCCGCTTCCCGGAAGGCAGTGCCGGGGGGAATGGATCCCCCCGCCTCCCCTCCCTCCGTCATGGTACCCGATATACAGGGAGACACGGCTGCCGTCCTGCCCCGCGTACTCCCGTGCCAGATAATCGGTGGGCCGCAGCACCTTCAGCACCTCCTCGCTGAAGAGGGAGTGGGAGACCGCTGTCCACCCCTGCCTCTTCAGGGGAAACTCGTGGAAGGCCCTCTTCATCGGCACCGCCGTATCGGAATGCAGGCGCGTATACAAGAGGGTGATGAGGAGCAGGAGGTTTACAGCGATGAACCTCCCCTTTCCGATCATCTGCCGGCCCTCCCCACCAGTACACTGGTCAGGACCATCAGGACGACGGCGAGGCCGAACACCGCCAGACCCGCGAACTCATGAAAGAAACCCTCCGCGGCACGCCCTCCCCAGTACTGCGCAAGGATGCCGGTGGCAACGACCCGGAGGGCATTGGCAAAAAGGGCGATGGGGAGCGCCGAGGCGACCACCGCCGCTCTCTTCAGCGGCGAGGGTTGTGAAAAATAGGCGAAAGCCGTCCCCAGGGCGAGAAGGGACATGAGAGAGCGTATCCCACTGCACGCATCGGCCACCTCGAGCACGAGGGAAGGGAACATGATGATGTTGCCCTCCCGCCACACCACGATGCCGACTGCCTTCAGGAAGAAGACCGAGTATTTCGCCACGGAGAGTTTCAAAGGGAAGGCGACGGAATCGTACAGGATATACGGCAGGGGGACCATGAAGAGGAGATAGACGAGGGGGAACGCGACGGTCCTGAGCACCCTCTGTCCGAAAAAGGTGAGCACCAGACCCGCGAGCACCACCACAAGGGACACCCTCATGGTGAAGTCTTCCGCCCCGAGAAAAGCGGCAACGAACAGGAGAAGCGCGGTGAGGACCACCGCAATACCCCGGCTGTCCGGCTGAACGGGCGTATCTTTCAGCACCCCTGCCTTGCGGTACAGGATATATCCCGAAACGAGGGGGACAAGGAATCCGTGGGAGTAGTTCGGATCCCGGTACCATGCCGCAGCCAGGGAGGCTGCTACGGGAGCGTAGAGCCCTCCCGCCAGGAGCAGCGTGAAGAGAAGAGGGAGCCGATGGCGTTCAACCGCTTCGGAGAAGCTCAGAGCCCGCATGCCGCCGTATCCTCCCCGGCTCCGCACGCCGCCGGTGCCCTGCGGCACCGCTCACAGGCGTATGCATACAATCGCATTGTCTCCGTCCGGCACGCTCTTCTTCCTGTTTTTCCCTCTATGGGAAACGAGAAGAGTGGAGGGTGTTTTCTTTATCTTCATCCTCTTGCCGATTGATTCCCCCCCACGCACATTGGTAAGGAGATACTGCACCACATCGGCCACGGTGCGGCCGCCGTCGTCCGTGGCTCCCTCGAAGACCGTCTCCCCCCCGTTGTCCTTTATTGTCACCACTGCATCCCGCACCGGCGCTCCGGAAGCGTCCCGCACCTCCACCGTGAGGTGCCGGCCTATCCGTATCTCCTTTTTCCCCTTTCCGGAAAATTCCAGATCGACATTCTCCAGGGAAGCCCCCTTCTCCATGGTGTTGCCGATGAAGGTCCCGGTGCTCGGACGCGAGGAGTACCCGCTCTTCACTGTCTTATATGAGGAGTAGTTGTCCCGCTTCACGAAAGTGTTGTCGATGAACTGCGGGTAGCCGTCCGCAAAGCCGTAGCTGTCGGCCAGAAGAACATTGGCCCAGTTGCTCTCCACCCGATTGTTCCTGAAGATCAGGGAGGGTGACATGTTGTTGCATACCACCGCGATGGCGGCCGCCTTCGCCTCGCCATCGTCGTTGAGCGCGATGATCACGTTGTCGTGGAACTCGGCCTTCTGCTCCGCCCCGGGGAGGCCGACAAAGAGAGCCCTCCCCCAGCTGTTGAACCCGGTGCCCTTGTGGTCACGGGAGGCCCTGAGCAGAAAAGTATTGTACATCACCTCCACCCCCTCCCCCGTACCCCAGGTCATCCTCAGACAGGCCGCCCCCGTATCCCCGTACTCGTCCCCCTTCCGGGTGCTCCGGACCTCCACGTAATTCGAGAAGACCTTCCCGTTTCTGCCGGGCCAGATGCCGATCGGGTGGACGCCGCTTCCGAAGACCTTGTTGTGGTGGATCATGCCGCTCGCCGCGGAGACCCCCACTGAATTGGTCACCCGGCTGTCGATATGCACCTCGTTGTTATAGACCTCGCCCCCCTCTCCCACCCGGATTCCCCCCTGCCTCGTCCTCACAATGGTATGATGCACCTTCGCG
>JADLDZ010000325.1 GCA_020846375.1 Nitrospirales bacterium
GAGCTCACCGCTCTCTACGAGATCAGCAAGCTCCTGGGCTCATCCCTCAATCTCAGGCAGAACCTGAGGGGGGTGATGCGCACGCTCTCCGAATACCTCGATATGAAGAGGGGAACCGTCGCCCTGCGAGCCGACGGCGAGGTCTCGATCATCGCCGCCCACGGCATGTCCGAAGAGGAAATCAAAAGGGGCAGATACCGGCTGGGGGAGGGAGTCATCGGGCAGGTCGCCAAGCACGGGTCCCCCATCGTCATTCCCAACATCGGCGAGGAGCCGCTTTTCCTCAACAAGACCGGGGCGCGGCAGATGGTGCAGAAAGAGAATATCGCCTTCCTCTGCGTCCCCGTCAAGTTCAAGAACGAGACCCTGGGAGTCTTGAGCGTGGACAGGCTCTTCGGTGCCAAAGGGGTCTCCTTTGAAGAGGACCTCAGGCTGCTGAAGATAATCGCCTCCTTGATCGCCCAGTCTGTTACCCTGCACCGGGAGGTGGAGAAGGAGCGTGAAGCGTTCCTCGAGGAGAAGGAGAACCTCCGGAGGCAACTGAAGACGAAATACCGGGTGGAGAGCATTATTGGCCAGTCGGACAGGATGCAGGAAGTGTACGAGTCCATCCACCGGGTCGCACCTTCGAGGGCGAATGTCCTGCTGCGCGGCGAGAGCGGCACCGGCAAGGAACTGGCGGCAAAAGCCATCCATTACATGAGCCAGCGGTCAAAGGGGCCCTTCATGAAGTTCAACTGCGCCTCCATCCCCGAGGGCCTCCTCGAATCGGAGCTCTTCGGACACGAGAAGGGCGCCTTCACCGGCGCGATGGCGCTGCGGAAAGGGAAGTTCGAGCTCGCCCATGGCGGCACCCTCTTCCTCGACGAGATCGGCGACCTCCCCCTTTCCCTTCAGCCCAAAATTCTGCGGGTGCTGCAAGAGAAAGAATTTGAAAGGGTCGGCGGCGAGCGGACTCTCAAGGTCGACGTCCGGCTCATCGCCGCCACGAGCAGGAACCTGGAGGAGCTGGTAGCAGCGGGCAGGTACAGGGAGGACCTCTATTACCGCCTGAACGTGGTCCCCGTTCTCCTGCCCTCCTTACGGGAGAGAAGCGAGGACATCCCCCTGCTGGTGGAGTACTTCCTGAAAAAATACAATGAGGAGAACGGGAAATCCATCACCATCACCCCCGAGGTGCTGAATATCCTGATCGGCTACGACTGGCCCGGCAACGTCCGGGAGCTCGAAAACACCATCGAGAGAGTGGTGGTCATGGCGCGGGGGCCGGTGGTATCCCCCTCCGATCTGCCCCTGAACATGCGGGAGCAGACCTTCAGGGCGCGGTATACCGTGCAGATGAAGGATGCCCTGCCCTCCACCATTGAGGACATCGAGAGGACGAAGATCCTCGATGCTCTGAAGAGGACCGGCGGGATCCAGGCGAAGGCGGCGCGCCTCCTCGGCATCACCGCCCGCCAGATAGGCTACAAAATAAAGAAGTACAACATAGAAAATGCCGGAACCGGTGCGGCAGTATAGGACAGTATAGCGGACGAGGCGGAGTGGGCAGAATAATCGCCATAAGCAACCAGAAGGGGGGAGTCGGCAAGACCACGACCGCCCTCAACCTTTCCGCCTCACTGGCCATGGCCGGCGAAAATATCCTGGTGGTCGACTCCGACCCGCAGGGGAATCTCTCCAGCGGCCTCGGAATCAGGAAGGACCAGATGAAGGCCGACCTCTACGCGGTTTACAGCGGGAAGGCCTCGGTCGAAGAAGCCATCCAGCAATCGTTGATCTCCAACCTCCATGTCCTGCCGACCTCCATGGACCTCTTTGCAGCGGAAATCGAGCTCCTCGACAAGGCCGACAGGGAGAATACGTTGAAGGGGTTTCTCCGTCCGCTCAAGGACCGGTATAAATACATCCTGATCGACTGCCCTCCTTCCTTCGGGCTCCTCACCCTGAACGTGCTCGTTGCGGCGGAGGCCGTCATCGTCCCCGTGCAGTGCGAATACTTCGCGGTGGAGGGGCTGAGCCTCCTCATCAAGCTCCTCTGGAGAATCCGCGGGAGCTTCAACGATACCCTCGACCTCGAGGGGATCCTGCTCACCATGTTCAGCAAGCATATCGTCCTGTCCCGCCAGGTGTCCGATGAGGTGCGGAGAGTGTTTAAATCCAAGGTCTACGACACCGTGATCCCACGGAACATCATCCTTGCAGAGTCCCCCAGCCATGGAAAGCCCGCCGTCCTCTACGCGCCGAACTCCACCGGGGCGCAGGGGTATATCGCCCTGGCACAGGAGATCATGAACGACAACAGCCTTTTATTCTGAGTGCATCCGTCTGAAGTGAACAGGGTGCTCCGGTACGCCTGAAGGTATCTTAGAAAAACGATGTCCGGCCTTTGCTCTCCGGCTTCTTTACTTCCCCGAAAAGCCGTATTTTCCCGAACTCCCCATCGAAGCCCGGCACGATGTTGACCTCGCCCGAACGCATGCGTGCAATCCCTGCCGCAATTTCGGGAGAACCCGCCGCTGCAATAGCCTCCAGCGGAGCATCCAGCAGGAGAGAGAACTCGTTGCCGAGGGCTTCGAGGAGCGTGAAGTAGGC
>JADLDZ010000326.1 GCA_020846375.1 Nitrospirales bacterium
CGGGCAGCGGCGCTGTCCCGCCTTCCGGCGAGGCGCTGCGTGTCCTGCAGATTGCCGCTTCCGCCGAGAAACTTTCGGAGCATCCCCTGGGGCAGGCCATTGTCAGAAAGGCACGGGAGTACCGTCTTCCCCTCTCCGACCCCTCGGACTTTGTCGCGGTGCCGGGGGGAGGGATCCGCGCGACCGTGGAGATTAGGGATCCCGACGGGGATTCTCCTGCCGGTACTCCTCAGACCGGCGCGCGCTGCGGAGTTTTCATCGGCAACGAGGGGATGCTCGCCCGGGAGGGGATCGACACCTCTTCGGTGAGGTCCCTTGCCGAACGGATCTCGGCCGCGGCGCAGACTCCCGTCTTTGTCTCCCTCGACGGGCGGGTCAGGGCGGTCTTCCCCATTGCCGACACCATAAAGTCGGATTCCGCCGAGGCGATCAGGGAGTTACATTCCCTGGGTATTGATGTTATAATGCTTACCGGCGATCACCGGAATACGGCGGAAGCGATAGCGAAGGAAGTGGGCATCTCGTCTTTTTTTGCGGAAGTCCTGCCGGACAAGAAGGTCGAAGTAGTGAAAAGGATCAAGTCGGAAGGCAAGATCACCGCCATGGTGGGGGACGGTATCAACGACGCCCCGGCCCTTGCCGAAGCCGACGTGGGGATTGCGATCGGCACCGGTACGGATATCGCCATCGAGGCCTCCGACATCACCCTGATCAAAGGAAACCTGAAGAGCGTGGTGGATGCCATCAGACTGAGCAAGCTGACCATCAGGACGATACGGCAGAATCTTTTCTGGGCGTTCTTCTATAATATCGTCGGCATCCCGGTTGCGGCCGGCCTCCTTCATGTTTTCGGGGGGCCGCTGCTCAATCCGATGATCGCCTCAGCCGCCATGGCCTTCAGCTCGGTGTCGGTAGTCAGCAATTCCCTGCGCCTGAGGGGGAAGAAGTTATAAACGCGGAACGGAAAGCAGAGCCTGGTTCGTGGAGGGGCCGATGACCAGAACGGTGTACGTGGCGGACGACGTTTCGATCAATATAGAGCTGGTGGAGTCCGTTTTCAGGAATGAACCCGACCTCGTCATCAAGAAGGCGGAGCACGGGAGAGAGCTCCTGGATTCCATAGCGCTGAACGGACTTCCCGACCTGCTGATACTCGACCTCATGATGCCCATCATGGACGGGTTCGATGTCCTCGAAAAACTGAGACCCGTGCGGGAGAAAAGCTACTTCCCCATCATCGTCCTTTCCGCCCTCTCCGATAAGCAGAGCATTGTGAAGGCGCTCTCCCTGGGCGCCGACGATTACGTGACAAAGCCCTTCTTCGTGGAGGAGCTCAAGGCGCGGGTCAGCAACATGCTCAAGCTGAAGGAGCGCGACGAGTTCCTGAATACCTCCCTCGATGTCATGGAGTCGAACCTCCTGGAAAAGCTCCAGATGCTCGAGCACACCCAGATGGAGGTGATCATCAGGCTGGGCAAGGCTGCGGAATTCAGGGATGACGAGACCGGGAGGCATATCGAGCGGATTGCCGACTATGTGAACCTCATCACGGATGAGCTGGGGCTGAACAGGGAGCAGCGCATGATGATGCGGTACGCTTCTCCCATGCACGATGTGGGGAAGATCGGCATCCCCGACGGCGTGCTCCTGAAGCCGGGCAAGCTGAGCGACGATGAGTTCAAGATCATCAAGCTCCACACGGTCATCGGCGGGAAGATCCTCGGGGGCACGAGTCTCCCCCTCCTCGAGCTTGCCCGGGAGATTGCCCTTTCCCATCACGAGCGGTGGGACGGGGATGGATATCCCCTGCACCTGAAGGGGCATGACATCCCCCTGTCGGGGCGCATCGTTTCCGTCGCCGATGTTTTCGACGCGTTGACATCCGACAGGGTGTACAAGGCGGCCTGGCCCATCGAGAGGGCGCTGGACTATGTACAGGAGCAGAGGGGAAAGCAGTTCGATCCTGATGTGGTGGACGCCTTCCTCACGATCCAGGATAAGATTGTCGCTATAAAACAGATAAAGACCGACGGGCCCGCAATGAAGCCGATCATCATGCAGATCATCGACGGGGATATCAGCATCGAGCAGTCCATCGAAAGATGGAGGTAGACCGACAACGACCTGCCCGCCGCGAATCACCGTCCGTCAGCCGTGAGAACCTGCCCCGTACTGTGAGGAATCATTCATGAACAACGAATCACCGGTCATCAACAACAGTTCCCTTCAGGTAATCCCCCTCGGCGGTCTCGAAGAGATCGGCCTCAACATGACTCTCTTCCAATCCGGGGAGGACCTGATCATTGTCGATGCGGGGCTGATGTTCCCTGAAGAGGATATGCTGGGGGTGGATTTCGTCATCCCCGACTTCACCTATGTTCTCGAAAACAGAGAGAAGGTGAGGGGAGTCCTCCTTACCCATGGACATGAGGACCACACCGGGGCATTGCCGTTTCTTCTCCGGGAGATCAAAGTCCCCGTCTACGGCACCCCCCTGACCCTGGCCTTCGTGCAACAGAAGCTGGATGAGCATGAGATCAGGGATATCCCCCTGATCCCGGTGAAGCCGAGGGATGTCGTCACCCTCGGGTGCTTTGCCGTCGAATTCATCCGGGTGACCCACAGCATTGTGGACGGGGTGGCCCTGGGCATACAAACCCCCCTCGGGAACGTTATCCATACCGGCGATTTCAAGCTCGACCCCACCCCGGTGGACGGGGAGCTGATGGATTTCCACAAGTTCTCCGAATACGGGGAGAAGGGGACTCTCCTCCTGCTTTCCGACAGCACCAACGCGGAAAAGGGGGGGTTCACCTTTTCCGAAAAGGAAGTGAGGAGGGCCTTCGAGGACATCTTCGGCAAAGCGAAGGGGAGGATCATCATCGCCACCTTCGCCTCCAATATCCACCGCATCCAGCAGGCCATCGACGTTGCGGTGCAGAACGGAAGGCGGGTCATCATGTGCGGCAAGAGCATGGTCTCCAACGCCCAGATCGCCCTCGACCTCGGCTATCTGAAGGTGCCGGAAGGAACCTGGGTCCGTCTCGAGGACCTCAAGGACATGGACGACGGGGAAGTGGTGATCATCACCACGGGGAGCCAGGGGGAGCCCATGAGCGTCCTGTCGCGGATCGCCACCGACGAGCACAAGCAGATACGGGTGAAGGAGGGGGATACCGTCATCCTTTCCGCAAAGGTCATCCCCGGCAACGAGCGCTCCATCGGCCGCATCATCAACCACCTGATGAGGCGGGGAGCCGATGTGATCTACGAGAAGGTGTCGGAAATCCATGTGTCGGGGCACGCCTCCAAGGAGGAGCTCAAGCTGATGATGAACCTGGTGCGGCCCCGCTATTTCATGCCGATACACGGGGAGTACCGGCACCTGCGCTACCATGCGAAGCTGGCCGAGAAGTCAGGGATCCCCCGGGAAAACATCGTCATCGCCGAGGACGGGATGGTCGTTGAAGTCACCGGGGAGGGAATCGCGAAGAGGGGAAAGATCAGCTCGGGACGCATCTTTATCGACGGGCGGGATGCGGGCAGCGTGGAGGATATCGTCCTCCGGGACAGGAGAAGGCTCGCCCATGACGGCATTGTCCTTGTCCTCGTGGGCATAGAGAAGCTCACCAAAAAGATCATCTCGGGGCCGGAAATCATCTCCCGCGGCTTTATCTTCGAGGACGCCTCCCCGGAAGTCATCAGCGAGGTAAGGGAGCTGATGTGCAGCACCCTGTCCGGTCTGGGGGAGGATGTCATTTCCGATTCCGCGCTTATCCAGGCGAAGCTCCGGTCCACCCTCAAGAAATACCTCAGGAACACCATGGACAGGAGGCCGATGATCATGCCGGTGATCATGGAGGTGTAGGGAGGCCGGACATCACGGGAGGCTCTTTCCGGCTGCCCTCCGCTTCTCTGCTTGCAGAGAGAGAAATCTGGTATACTGTACCGTGCGTTTTGAACCGTGTGAGAGACATAGCGACGGGATAGAGCTGCTCCTTCTGCCGGAGGCACTCCCTTTCCGGGAGAAGCTGCAGAAGGTGGTGGACTCTTTTGCAGAAAGATTCAGGATGGCGAAGTGCTCTCTCATGCTCGTCAACCACGATGATCTTACCCTTGAGGTAGTGGCGGCGACAAACCCCGGGATCATCGGCTGCAAAAGGAAACTGTCCGATATCGCTGTCTCGACCATGGCCCTGGCCGACAATGCTCCTTTTCTTGCCGACGGCAAGAAAAGGGCGCACTTCGCTCCCCTTGAAAGTTCCTCCTATTCCTCCGAGCTCTCCCTCAGCGTTCCTCTCAGGTATCTCGACCGAAGGCTGGGAGTGATCAATTTCACCGACCCGGAGGAGGGGCAGCCCTTCGCCCCCGGACAGGAGCGGCTGCTCGTCGGGATTGTCGGGGACCTGGCCCCTTACCTCAATGCCGCGCTGGAGCACGAAAGCTGCAGGACGTCCGCCCGGAGACTGGAGGAAGAAAACAGGCGCTTGCTGCGGCTCGACGAGCTGAAAACGAATCTCACCAATTTTATTGTCCATGACCTCAAGGGCCCCCTCAGCACCATCATTGCGAATCTCGACATGCTGTACTCCGGGCCCCTGACCCCGCAGCAGTCCGAGTGCCTCTCCCTCGCTGTCGAGGACGCCTCCCGGATGGAGAGGATGGTCATGAACATCCTGGACGTTTTGAAGCTGGAAGAATCGAAAATAAGGGTCTTCCGGGAGGAGACGGACATCCGCCGCCTGGCGGAGAGGGAAATCTCCTCCTTCAGGAGCGCTGCCGCGCGCAAGAAGGTGGAAATCGTCCTCGAAGGGGAGCCTCACCGGTGCGCTGTGGATGAAACCCTCATCGGCAGGACCCTTTCCAATCTTCTTCTCAATGCCGTCGAGCATTCCCCCGAGGGCTCCCGGGTCACAGTAGCGGTGCGGTACGACGACGCCGGAAGGGAGACGGTCGTCTCCGTCTCCGATCAGGGCGCAGGCATTCCCGGTGCGCTCAGGGAAAAGGTATTCGACAAATTCTTCCAGGTGCAGGAGGAGGGGCGCCGCCTGAGAAAGGCCACCACCGGCCTTGGCCTTGCCTTCTGCAAGCTCGTGGTAGCCGCCCATGGCGGCAGGATAGGGGTTGAGGATTCCGGAGAGGGCGGCGCACGGTTTGTCTTCACGCTCCCGGAATTTTTTCAGCCGTAAAGGAGGCGATTTCCCATGGCGGTCCCCTTGCAGTATCTGAAACTGAACTGTCTGGTGGTGGAGGACGAGTCCACCATGCGAGCCACCCTCAACAATATGCTGACCAGGATGGGGTTCGTGAATATCGTTACGGCGGAGAACGGGAAGAAGGCTCTCGACCTTATCAGGAGCCGTCCCGTCGATCTGGTGGTGTGCGACGTCAATATGCCCGAAATCACGGGAGTCGAGCTGTTCAAGACCGTAAAGAAAGACAGGAGGTACGAGCATCTCCTCTTCGTATTCGTCACCGCCGAGGCGACCCGGCAGGTGGTGGCGAGGGCCGCGGAAGACGGAGGCGAGGCGTACGTTATCAAGCCTTTTGTCATGGCCACACTGGAGGATAAGATCGTGAAGGTGCTCGAAAAGAAGCATAAGCCGGACCCGGTCGAAGCGCACCTCAGAAGCTACCGGCTGCATATGGAAGCGAAAGAGCTCCAGCAGGCCGAGGCCGCGCTCTTCCAGGCTGCCGCGATCGCCCCCGAGGCCGCGAAGATCCTCTTCGGCCTCGGACAGCTCGCCCACGCCCGTGGAGATCTGAACGGGGCGATAGGGCAGTACAAGGAGGCGATCACCAGACACCCCCTCTTCGTGAAAGCGTACAATGCGATGGGAGAGCTGTATGAGGACCTCGGCGATCTCCGGTCCGCCGTCACCTACTACGAGAAGGCGCATGAGATCAGTCCCGCCAACACGGAGAGGCTGCTCGCCCTCGTGAGGCTTTTCCATAAAACGGGGGACGGGAAGAAGGCCGAGAGCATCCTCAAGGAGGCTATTGCCGATACGAGGCAGGACATCTCCACGTCCGCCCACCTCATGGGGGTGATGTACCTCGCGCAGAACGAGAATGAGAAGGCGCTGGAGATGCTCCGCAAGGCGTATGAGATGAATCCCGCCGATATCTCTCTCCTGCAGAGCCTTGCTGAAGCGTACCGGAAGACGGGACGTCCGGCAGAGGCACTCGAGACCTATGCGCACATCATCAGGATAGCTCCCGACAATGCGGATGTCCATTACAGCATCGGGAAAACCTATCTCGAAATGGGAGAAAAGAGCAAGGCCGCCGAGGCCATAAAGAGGGCCTGGGAGCTGAACCCGTTCTCGAAGGAGATCACCGTTGCGCTCAAGGCTCTTGCACAGCAGGGCGGGTTCTCTCTCTGACAGAGAGCCTATGATAGGCTGTAAGAGCGACCGCTGTTCAGAGGAGGACGAGACGGCGCATGTCTTTCCCTTTCTCTCCTGCAGGCGCTTCTTTCCGGTTTTTTGCTGATAAACAGGGAGGTGTAGTGGAAACGGATTTCTTTCGGGCGATTGTTCTGGGGATCGTACAGGGATTGACGGAATTTCTTCCGGTGAGCAGCACCGCTCACCTGATCCTTTTCCCCTGGTTCTTCGGATGGAGCGGTCAGGTCGATACGCTCGCCTTCGATGTGGCGCTGCATGGCGGGACCCTTCTCGCCCTGCTGGTCTGCTTCTACAAGGACTGGGTCAACTTGTTTCTCAATGACAGGCGCATGCTCTCCTATATTCTCGTCGGTGTCGTTCCTGCCGGCATCGCCGGGGTGCTGCTGAACAAGTACGTTGAAAGCACGCTCAGAAACCCGCTGATCATCGTCTTCACCCTGGTCGGGTTCGGCGTGCTCATGATAGTGGCGGAGAAGTTGAGCAGGAAGCGCAAAGAATGCGTTTCCCTGTCTGATTCCCTTTTCATCGGCGTCGCCCAGGCGGTTGCGCTGATCCCCGGCGTCTCCCGTTCGGGTATTACCATTACCGCCGGGCTCTTCAAGGACCTCACAAGGGAATCCGCTGCACGTTTCTCCTTTCTCCTTTCGACGCCGGTGATCGGGGGGGCGGTGCTCCTCGAGGGGCGGAAGCTCGTGGCGAGCCCGGAAGTCCATCACTTCGACATTATCCTTGCCGGTGTCATCGCCTCCTTCATTTCCGGTTACCTGGCGATACGCTTTCTCCTGGGATTCCTGAAGCGTCACCCCCTCCATGTCTTCGTATACTACCGGTTCATCCTTGCCGCTGTAATAGCCGTGTGGTGGGTAAGGCATTAACGCACTGACAGGTACG
>JADLDZ010000327.1 GCA_020846375.1 Nitrospirales bacterium
AAACAGCACGGCTCGCCTTGTATCCGACGGTATTCGTGTTGGCGATATTGTCTCCGATCACTGACAGGGAAAGTCCGTTCGTGCTGAGTCCGCTCACCCCGGTATACAGCGCCGTCATTATACTCATCGTAAGCCCTCCTTATGCATTGCTTTCATTTCTCACTCCTGACTTGCGGTTTCGGGGTTCTTCACTTCCCGCACATCGGAAAGCTCGATCTCCTTGGTGGTATCGACTGTCGTCCCGTCCTCCTGCATCTCCTGGTAGGAGAGGACAAGCTGTATGGTCCCGTCCGAGCCCTGGTTCACCTCGGTGACCGTACCGGAAACATCCAGGCTATCCGTCACTTCTTTCCCGATCAGCCCCATGGCGGTGGAGGTCTCCAGGGACTGGCTCATGTTCGTCATCTGCTCCAGGGCGCTGAACTGGGCGAGCTGGGCGATGAATTCCGTATCCTCCATGGGGTTGAGGGGATCCTGGTACTCGAGCTGCTTGGTGAGGAGGTAGAGAAAGTCATCCTTTCCCAAAGAGGTGTTCGTCGTCCCCGTCGAGGAGCTCGATGTGCTCGTATACGACGAGTTCGTAAGGATGCTGCTGGTGCTATCCGTGGTCATGGCGCCTCCCTAGGCGAAGTATTCGAAGAACCGGGGATTCTCTTCCCTGTCCTGTTTTTGCTGCCGGTTTTGCTGTTGATCGGCTTGCCCCTGCCGCTCCCGTCCGTCGGAATAGAACTCCTCCTTATGATCCACCCACATGTCTCCCACCCTGATTCCCGAATCCTCGAGAGACGCCCTGATCTGGGGCACGGCAAGGGAGAACATGTCTTTCACCGCGGAGGATTCCACCCTGATATCGGCTGTCAGCACCCCGTTTTCCATCCTGAGCTTTATCTGAATGCTCCCGAGATCAGGGGGATCGAGCTTCACGATGAGGTTCCTTGTGCCTGTCTCCGCGGCCTTTGCCGCCGCCTCGCCGAGCTCGTTCACCCGGTGCAGCGGCAGGGCTTCATGCACCGTCGTGCCGCCCTTCCCCCGGGCTTCCGCAGGAAGAGCGGCTGAAAGGGTTACTGCAGCAGGGGGAGGGGCATCCGTATCGTACAAGACAGAATCATTCCCCGGTTTCACTCCGGCAGCCTGCAGCGAAGCGCCGGGCACATCCCCCTCCCGCGCCTGCATTTTCATCGACGGCATCAGGGAGTCTTTTCCCCGTGACACCGGAGGGTCCGTTTTGAGAGGAGCCGCACTGTCTTCAGGAAGAGCGGAGTACACGGAAGGGACTTCACGGGCCGCTTTCGCTTCGAAACGAAAATCCCCTGTCTCTCCAAAGCTGCCGGAGAGAGCGGCAGCCTCTCCCTGTGCAGCATCCGGTCCTGCGGCCGGCAGGGAAAAAGCCGCCGGCATATTCATACCCTTTGACGGGGTCTCTCCGGCACGTACCCGTATTGTCGTGACGGCATCTCCCCGCCCGGAGAGGGTACCGGGACCGGCCGGCTCCTCCTGCATCCCCGGAGGGGCAACGGCCGGCATCGCCGGCAGTACCGCACCGCTCCCCTGCCTCTGCATCTGTGCCATCAACTGCTGTACCAGCACGGCAACTTCCCCGTCGAAGGGAATTTCACCGCTCTCCACCGGATCTTCCCCACGAGAATCCAGGAAAACGACCTTTCCGTCTTTCTCCGTCACAAAGCCGTTCTGCAAGGCGGACAGAGCATCCTTTTTCCCTGCCAGCGCCGCCTTCAGCATCGCGACAAAGTCTCCGCCCTGCGCAGGGAGCTCCTCTCCGCCTCTGGAAGTGGTGACGGCGACGCTGGACGCTCCGGCGGAGCCTGCCGCACCCTGCATCGTGCTCACCACGTTCACCTGTATCATATCCATCGCCATTTGGGAGTCCTCCTGGTAGCTTTGTCGAGATCATAGCAAATGGCATACCAGCAAAAAGGGGAAAGAGAGAAGATAAAAAATTGGGGACATAGTACTATTTTTCTCTTCGGCAGGTTAGTACATAGTCAGGGATAAAATTGAGGCTAACACCCCCTCACCCCCTCTTAACCTAAGAGGGGGAATGAAGAGAGGGAATGCAGTCTCCTCCCCCTTGGGAAGGAGGGAGAATCAACCCCTCCCCTTAGGGTAAGGGGGGCCCGGGAGGGGTTAGCCGGGAAAGAAGGGGAAGGTGGTGGATCTACCCCTCCCCTTAGGGTAAGGGGAGGTAGGGAGGGGTTAGCCGGGAAAGAAGTGAAACCGCATATTAAAGAGTGACAGTGTACTAGGACTCCGCCATCATTGAAAGAGCGGAAAGCCCTTCACCGTTTTGTCCCCTCACCCTACCCCTCTCCCCCGCGGGGAGAGGGGATTTCCAGGAGTATTTCCTTTCCCCTTAATGGGGGGTGATTCCTGTAGGTATTTCCTCCCTAAGAGGGGGGAGGACGAGGGAGAGGGGGACCGGCAGGAGGGACGGAACTTTTTTCCTAGGGGGAAGTTTTTTCCGGCAAGACCCGTCCCTTTGCGAGGATTCTCTTCGAAAGGGAGGCGGCCCTGTCATTCTCTATCTGAGCCAGTATCTTTCCGGCGCTCCTCGGCTTCAGCGCGGTAAGGATCATGACTGCGGTCTCCTCATCGAGCTTCTCCAGCTTCCGCGCGGCATCCTCGGCAGGCATGGATTCGTACATCTTCGCCAGTTTCGAGAGTCTTTCCTTCGTCTGCTCATCCAGAACTTTCCGGAATTCTTCAAGCTCTTTCTTCAGCTTTTTGTACTGTTCGATTTCCCGTTGAATGTCCGCCTTCAGAATCGTCAACCGCTCCTCCTCGGCGGATTTCTGCTGCTGTGCAGGCTGCTTCGGCAACGGCTGCTGGGCAAAGGAAGGAAACGAGGGGGTGAGCAACAATCCGGAGACGGCAACAGGCAGGAAAGCAGCCGGAACGGCGGCCAAAACGGTGGTCAGAATGGCGGCCCCCCCCCCTCTCCTGCCCCTTCTTTGACGGAATCCGTTCAACACCTGTCTCCTCCTCTCGTTACTCCTGCTGATTGCCGGACGGGAGACCGTCCCTCTTCCGGGTATGCCCGGTAACCGCGTGCTCATCCATGCGTATCTGCTCCTTTCTCCGGTGTTCCTTTTCACGGGCCGCTCTCTGCTTTTCGTCCAGGCGTTGGAAGATCTTCCTTTCCCGGGCCGCTTCCACGAAGGCGCTGCGCGCCGCCTCCACCAGGCGCTGCTTCTCGGCAACCACCTTTTTCTGGGTATCTATCGCCACGATGAGGCGGTCCACGCCTTTGCTCATGTCCTGCATTTTTTCGATGGGAAACACCTCACCGCAGCAGTCGAATCTCTGCCGCAGACCCTCAAATCGGCCTTCAAGAGAAAGGAGATGGTCTTCCGCCGCCGCAAGGTCCCTGAGAGAGAGGGCGAAACGGTTCCTGGCCTCGTCCTCCTTCCATCTCCTGATGTTCAGGAGGCTTTCGACGGGGGTGCTCATGCCTTGCCTTCAACCAGGGCAAAGAGAGACGCGAGGCATTCCTTATAGGTGATCTTATCCTTGATGTCCTGCTTCAGAAGTGTATTGATCCTGTCCATCATCCGGATAGCCTGGTCCAGTTTCGGGTTGGTGCCCTCCTTGTAGGCGCCGATGGTGATCACATCCTCGTACCTCTTGTAGAGCGCCATGATATCGAGGACCTTCCCTACCGCAGTCTTCTGCTTCTCGTCGGTGATATCCTTCGCCAGCCTGCTGATGCTCTGGAGCACGTCGACGGCGGGATAGTGATTATGGTTGGCCAGATCCCGCGACAGGACGATATGACCGTCGAGTATCGACCGTGCGGCATCGGCGATCGGTTCATTCATGTCGTCCCCCTCCACGAGGACCGTGTACAGCCCTGTTATCGTCCCCTTCCTGCCCCAGGTGCCCGCCCGCTCGAGAAGTTTCGGCAGGAGGTTGAAGACCGAAGGAGGGTATCCCTTCGTGGTGGGAGGCTCGCCCACGGCAAGGCCCAGCTCCCGCTGCGCCATGGCAAAACGGGTCAGGGAGTCCATCATCAGGAGGACGTCCTTTCCCCGCGACCTGAAATACTCCGCGACGGCGATCGAGACAAAGGCCCCCCGGATCCGCATCAGGGGCGAGGTATCGGAGGTGGCTACCACAATCACCGACCTTTTGAGGCCCTCCGCCCCCAGGTCCTTTTCGATAAACTCGCGCACCTCCCGGCCGCGCTCCCCGATGAGGGAGATGACGTTGATGTCCGCCGCCGTATTCCGTGCGATCATACCAAGGAGAACGCTCTTGCCCACACCGCTCCCGGCCATGATGCCGATCCTCTGGCCCTTCCCGCAGGTGACCATCAGGTTGATGGCTTTGATCCCCAGGTCGAGAGGCTCGGCAATGCGCTTCCGGAAAAGGGGGTTGATGGGCTCGTTGTAAATGGGAAAGCGGGGTCCTGCAATGCGCCCTTTCCTGTCGATGGGCTCTCCCATTCCATCGAGCACGCGCCCTAGGAGGCCGTCCCCCACCCGCACATACCGCTGCCGACCCTTGGCGACGATCTTCGATCCGGGGCCGATGCCGCGCATATCGCCGAGAGGCATGAGGAGGATCTTGTCATCCCTGAACCCGATGACTTCGGCTTCGACAAAAGACTCCTGCGCAGAGGCGTTCGCCTGTATCTGGCATACGTCGCCGATGTTCGCCCGGGGTCCCGTCCCCTCTATGACGAGCCCTACCCCTTTGCTCACCCTGCCGTACACCTTTACCGGGTCCAGGTCCCGGACGGCGTCCCTGCATTTAGCTATTAGTTGCAGTGCCGATGACATCCTCCACTTCCTTTAACTTGCCGTCTACGGTGGCATCGATTTCGCCTGTCCTGGTCTCGATAAGACACCCGCCGGGGGTGACGGACGCCAGGGATTCGATAACGACCTCCCTCACTCCCACGTGCTCCTTCAGGGTTGCGCTGCCGCCGACAATGACTTCATAATCCTGGGGATTCACTTTCACGATAATCTGTTCCTCCCCCTCTCCCGCTTTCATGACGGCATCACGGGCGACGTCCAGAATGATATTCCTGTCCAGCTCTATTTCCTTATGGACGATCTTCTTCGCCACGTCAAGGGAAAGCTCGATCAGCGCGGGGAGCACCTCGTTCATCCTCTTTTTCTTGAAATTCTCCAATTCCCTGAGGATTCCATCGAGTCTTTCGAGCTTCTTCAGGGTCTCCTGCTCCCCTTCCTTCAGTCCCGCCTCATATCCGGCTGCATGTCCCTTCTCCCGTCCCCGCGTCAGGGCCTCCTCTTCCATCGCCTTTATCCGGGACTCGATTTCCGCCTCGGAAATTCCGGCATTCGGGGCGGCGGCGGAATCCTCTTCCCGGATGTTCCCGTTATCATCGAAATGAAGAGGCGTATAGGACTGTATCATATCGTCTTCGGGATCAGGCAATGACCTCCTCCCCTCCTTTCCCTCCGACGACGATCTTGCCCTCTTCCTCCAGTCTCCGCGTTACCCGTACGACGTTCATCTGGGCTTTCTCCACATCGGAGACCTTCACCGCCCCCTTCGCCTCCATCTCATCCTTCAGTATCTGAACGGCCCTCTGGGACATGTTCCTGAAGATTTTCGTCTTCAGCTCGTCGGACGCCATCTTCAGGGAGAGTGCGAGGTCGTCCGTGGTGATCTCTTTGAGGATCATCTGGATGCCCCGGTCGTCGATATTGATAAGGTCGTCGAAAGTAAACATGAGCTTCCTGATCTCGTCGGCAAGGATCTGGTCCTTCTCCTCGATATTCTTGAGGATCAGGTCCTCGGTGGCCCTGTCGAGCTGGTTCAGGATCTCGGCTACTGTCCGGATGCCGCCGATCTTCCTGCCGCGGGTATAGCTCTGCAGCTGGGATTGAAGGACATCCTCCAGTTCCCCAAGGATGCTGGGAGAGATCTGGTCGAGGCTGGCGATCCGGAGGGAGACGTCGATCTTTATATGCTCCGGCAGCTTTGAAAGGACATCGGCGGCCTGGGTAGGCTCGAGATAGGCGAGAATGATCGCGATGGTCTGCGGGTGCTCCCTCGAGAGCATATTGGCGATGGCGCCGGAATCGAGCCACCGGAGGATGTCGAAGGCGCTGGCGCCGCTCTCGATCTTATCCATGAGCTTCTTCGCGTGATCCTCCCCGAAAGCCTTTACCAGTATCTTCTTGATGTACTCCTCATCGACCGCAAGCATGGCACTCCCGGTTTTGTCGTAAAAATCCTGGACTACACCGCTCGCCAGTTCGGGGGAAAGCTTGACGCGGGCCATCATGGGGACTATCCTCGCCAGTTCGAGGGGATCCAGGTGCTTGAAAACCTGTGTAGCAGCCTCCTCCCCGATAAGGGAAAGGAAAGCAGCCACCTTCTCGACCCCGTTCAGCTTTCTCATGTCCCTACTCCGCCAGCCACTCCCTGATGATCGCGGCGGCCCGGCGCGGGTCCTTCCTCACCAGGTCTATCACCTGCTCCTTCATGATCTGCTCGGTGGAGACCTCCGACTGCAGCTCCGCGGGTCCGACCCCCACCGTCACCTCCGCCGGGGACGGCACCCGCTCCACCGGGGCCGGCTTCAGTGTCTCGATGAGAGGCTTTATCACGAAGAAGATCAGCAGGACGACCGCCGCGAGGGGAACCAGGTACTTGAGGAGGGAGAGGACGATCCTGAGAAAGTCGATTTTCTCCTTGGGCAGCTCCTCCACCCCCGACTCGAAAGCCACATTCTCAACGATGACCTGGTCTCCTCTTTCCTTGTTATACCCGATGGCCGCCTTCACGATCTCCGCGTATTTCTTCAGGTCGGCCTCGGCTCTGGGGATATAGATATTCTTTTCCTTTTCCTTCTTGTACGTCCCGTCCACCAGGACCGCAACAGAGAGGCTCCTCACCTCTCCCCTCGGCTGAAGTATCTTGCTGACGCTCCTGCTGACCTCGTAACTGATGCTCTCGGATTGTTTCTGCGAGGAGGATGAAGAGGGCCCTGCTGCGGCAGCCTGCTGGCTGGGCTGATTCGAAACAACACCGGGAATCCCCCCCCCCTGCCCGCCGGAGGATTTCTCCTGGGTGCGCTGTTCGCTCTTGATCGCGATGGTGTCCGGGTCGAATTTCTCCTCGGTCCTCTCGATCTGGGTGAAGTCGATCTTCGTGGCGACGCGCACGATCGCCTTCCCCCTCCCCACTATCCCCTCCAGCATGCTCTGGAGCCTGCTCTCGTAATCCTTGTCCACCGCCTTCTGGTATTCGTTCTGTTTTGCGTCGGCGAGGGTATCCCCGGGATTGGGCTTCGAGAGGAGGTTTCCCATATTATCGATAACGGTGACATTCTGCGGGCTCATCCCCTCGACGCTGCTCGAAACGAGATGCACGATACCGCCGATCTGTCCCTGGCTCAATACCCGTCCTGACTTCAGCTTTACCACTACCGAGGCGGTGGGTTTCTCTTCCTTTTCGGTGAAGATGGTCTTTTCCGGAACGGCAATATGCACCCGTGCCCTCTCCACCTCGCCGAGCTGCTGTATCGTCCGGGTCAACTCCCCCTGGAGCGCCCTTATGTAGTTCAGCCGCTGCACGAACTCGGTGACGCCGATCTGCGTCTTGTCAAAGATCTCGAACCCGATGCCCCCTCCCTGGGGAATTCCCTGGGCCGCCAGCTCGAGCCGGAGCTCGTACACCTTACTGCCGGGGACATACAGGGCGCTCCCCTCGACCTGATAGGGAACCTTCAGTTCCTTCAGTTTGGTGATCACCTGTCCCGCATCCTCCGGGGAGAGGTTGCTGTAGAGGACCTGATAGTCGATCCTCTGGCTCCAGAACATGATTCCGGCTATCAGGGCAATGCTCAGAAGGACGACGGCAAGCAGCGCGACCTTCTTTTTTGCAGGCCAGGCATTGAGGTGTTGTAGGACGCCATTCAGTGTCATTGCCGTCCGCTATGGGCAAGAGGCAGGAAAAGGGGGAAAAATTTTCCTATCATGCGTTTTTTCCCTTACACCTGCATTCTCATGATTTCCTCGTACGCGGTCAGGAGCTTGTTCCTCACCTGCATAAGGGTCTGCATGGACAGGTCGGCCTTCTCCATGGCGATCACCACGGTATGGATGTCCTTCACCTCTCCTTTGGTAAAGCCCTCTATCGCCTTTTCGGCCTCGTCCTGGATCTCGGATGTTTCCTTCATCGCATTCCTTATCGCGTCTTCAAAAGAAGCACCGTCCGGTTTGGTCGTCCGCGCGGCCTCCGGTCCCTGCGGGCTGATTTCCCCTATTTTCTTTATTTCGCTCATAAGGCAACCTCCTTGCAGCGGGCCGTATTACACTCTGGCGAGTTCCAGGGTCTTCATGTACATCTCCTTGAAGGAGTTCACCAGGGTGAGGTTGGCCTCATATGCCCGCGCAGCGGTCATGAGATTGACCATTTCTTCCGTAGTATTGATATTGGGGTAGCTGACGTACCCCTCCTTGTCCGCGTCGGGGTGAGTGGGGTTGTACGCCGACTTGAACGGCCGCTGATCTTCCACAATCTTCGGGATATCGACCCCTACGGAGGCCGCATCGAACAAATACGACTCGAAGACCACATCCCGCCTCCGGTACGGCCCCCCTTCCGGGGTTTTCGTCGAGTTGATATTCGCAATATTGGATGCAATGACGTTCATCCGCAGCTTTTGCGCCTCGAGGGCCGTTGCGCTTACCCGCAGCGGCAGAAACATTCCTTCCATGTCGGTTCACCCCCCTGCTCTTTCCGTTGTCCGCATACCGTCTTTTACCTGCCGCTCCTGAGGATGTCTTTCAACATCCTGACCTTCATGCCGATCAACTGGGTTGCGGTGTTGTATATTAATGTATTCTCCGCAACCTTTGCCATCTCCATGTCGAGGTTGACGGTATTGTCGTCCTGGCTGGGCATGGTATCGACCGGCTCGTATACCTCGTAGGCCTGCCTGCTTTCACGGCCCTCGACCTCGAATGCCGTCTTCGCCTTCTCCAGCTCATTTTGAAAAGATATATCCCTGGCCCGGTAGCCGGGCGTCTCTGAGTTTGCGATATTGGACGCCAGTATCCTCTGCCGGAAGGCGGCGATATCGAGCATCCTTTCGAGTAGTTTCATGCTGTTGTCCGCCATAGGCTCCTCCGTTCTCTCTTTGTACTACAGATGCCCCGCAATAAATGATGCAATTCTCATTCCAGTCTTACGTAAGGGGTGTCCCTCACCGGTTCCTTTCTCTCAATTCCTCTTCGGAAATACCGTACTCCTTGATCTTGTTCCGGATGGTGCGTACGCTCACCCCCAGCAGCTCAGCGGCTCTCGTCCTGTTCCCGGCATTCCTCCTGAGTGTTTCGATAATCATTTCCCTCTCCATATCCTTCAGGCTTCCCGTGGCGCCTCCTGCCTTTCCGCCGGACGGGTCGGGCAGGCTTCCACCGCTCAGGGCGTCAGGAGAGGGCAGCAGCACTTCCCCCCGGGCGATGACCGCCGAGCGATAGATGAAATTTTCCAGCTCCCTGACATTGCCCTCCCAGTTCCTCTTCAGGAGGGAATCGGTGAAATCCGAGGACAGGGTCAGGACTCTGTTCATCTTGGCGGCAAGCTTGGAGAGGAAAAAGCGCGCCAGGGGCACGATATCCTCCCTGCGCTCCCGGAGAGGGGGGAGCTTGATCGGAAAAACGTTCAGGCGGTAGTAGAGGTCCTCTCTGAAGCTCCCCTTCCTGACTTCCGCCGGAAGATCCTTGTTCGTGGTGGCGATGATGCGCACATCGACCGGCAGGGGAGTGCGCCCTCCTATCCGGTCGATCTCCCGCTCCTGGAGGGCACGAAGAAGCTTTGCCTGGAGCGGATACGCCATCTCGCTGACCTCATCGAGGAGGAGCGTCCCCTTGTTGGCCAGCTCGAACTTGCCCTGCCTCCTCTCCACCGCCCCGGTAAAGGCGCCCTTCTCATGGCCGAACAGCTCCGATTCGAGGAGACTCTCCGATATGGCGGCACAATTGATGGCGATGAAGGGCCCCTCCGCACGGACGCTGTTCCTGTGGATGAGACGTGCGACCACTTCCTTGCCGGTGCCGCTCTCCCCGGTAAGGAGCACCGTGATATCGCTCTTTGCCACCTCGCGGGCGACGGAGAGTACATGCTTCATCACCGGGGATTCGGCAATGCCGTCGTCCTCCCCGGACGGGAGTATCCTCTCGATCACCTGGCTGAGCATCGGAAAGGAAAAGGGCTTGATGATATAGTCGGTGGCCCCCAGCTTCATGGCATCCACCGCGTTTTCGACCGTCCCGTAGCCGGTGATGACGATAACCGGCACAAATATGTTTTTTCTCCGTATCTCCTTGAGGAATTCGATCCCGTTCATTTTGGGCATCTTCATATCGGTGATGACGAGGGAGAAGTCGTGAAGGTTGCACTCGTGCAGCACCGCCAAAGGGTTGTGAAACACGACGGGATTAAAGCCGCACCGTTTGAGCGACTCCCGGAGCGCCATAGCCATATCCACTTCGTCATCGACTATCAATACCGACTTCATTATCGCTTCACCCGTTCTCCAAAAAGCAGGAGGCCTTTCCCCTCGGAAAATGATTCACCGCAGTACCGCATCCGTCTCCCTGTCAGTCCGTGGGAAGGCGGATGATGAATTCCGTCCCCTTTCCCACCGAGCTCTTTACGGCGATAGTGCCCCGGTGCGCCGCGATGATCCCCGAGGTGATGGACATCCCCAGCCCCGTCCCCCTGTCCTTGGTGGAAAAGAACGGCTCGAAAATCCTCGCCTGCGTCTCTTCGTCCATTCCGACCCCGTTATCCCTGATGGAAAGCACGACGAAAGGAGGGGAGCCCTCCGGATCCGCAGCCGGAATGTTTCCCATGCCTCCCGGTGCATAAATGCGCACCATGATCTCTCCCCTGTCGGGGATCGC
>JADLDZ010000328.1 GCA_020846375.1 Nitrospirales bacterium
ACATCGGGAAGACAATAATTGGTGACGACACTCTGCGCCAATTTGTCATTCGGGATCACCACCATATTGTTCGCCAGCGTCCGGATCCTTGTCGTCCTCCAGGTGATGTCTTCGATATACCCTTCCTGCCCTGCATCGAGCCGCACGAAATCGCCGATCCTGAGGGACCTCTCCATGAGGATATGGAGTCCGGCGAAAAGGTTGGAAAGGGTATCCTTCAGGGCAAGGGCCACGGCGAGCCCGCCGATTCCGAGGGCGGTAATCAGGGGAGCGATGGAGATGCCCAGAAAACTGAGGATGATGAGCAGGCCCAGCAACAGGGTGGTACCTTTGAGGACGCCGTAAGCAAGGCCGGTAGTGGAGAGGGGAAAAGAAGACTTCCGGATATAGCTCTTGAAAATCATCCCGGCGAAATTAGCAGCGGCGATGGTGAAGGAGAAGAGCACCATCACATGAACCCCCTTCCTCAGGGGGATAAGGTAACCCTGCGAAATGTCCGGGAGGGCGATGCCCGCATAAAGCCCGAGAGCGGCGCACCAGAAGAGCGAGGGGGTCCGTATCGCCCTGAGGAGGATATCGTCCAGGTCGGGCCGTGTGTTTGACGCCCATCGATGGAGAAAGCGGAAAATGACGCCCCGCACTCCCAGAGCCAGGAAAAATACGACAAAGGTGACGACGAAAGGCGGCACAACAGCTCTCAATGAGGCATCCATGTGTCCCCCTCCTGCGTCCACACTTCGGGCTGCAGCTCCCTATTGCTCATTATCCACGGTTTTATTGCAAAAGGCGGCAGAGGCATCGATCGCACGAACACACCCCTCAACTCCGGGCGGCGCCCAGCCTCTTCAGCAAGGCAGCCGTCTCGTACTTTATGTACGGGTCGGCTTCGGTGTCCAATACGACCCTCAGGGAGGAAACAGCTTCCTCCCCGCCGATTTTCCCGAGGGCCTTTATGGCGCTGAGCCGGATGGCGAAGCTTGTGTCTCTCAGCAGGGGAAGCAGTGCCGGGACAACCCCTGCATCTCCGATCTTTCCGAGGGAGTCGATAATGGCCTCTCTGACAACCGTATTATCCTCCTTTTTCAGTGCGATAAGAAGTAAATCGCTTGCCGCAAGGTTATTCCTGAAATTGCCGAGAGCAAAGGCACTGTTCCATTTGAGGGCAGGACAGTCGCTGTTCAAGGCGGGGTCGGTAAGCATTTCCGCCAGGGGGCTGATGCCTTTCGGATTCAGCGTTGCGCCGAGGAGCTGTAGTACCCGTATCCGGACCTTCCAGTGGATACCCCTGTTGAAGATGAGGGAGGAGAGAGTCTCGACGGATCTGTCGCTCTTGTACTGCGCCACCCATTCCGGGGAGGCCAGATACGACTGCCAGGCGGTTTTCCTCAGATCGGTAAGCACACGGTCCGCTTCACCCCCTGCGGATGCGCCACCGGGGAGGAGGAAACGTGCAAAGAAAAGAACCAGGAAGAGGGACAGACTGCATCGTACCGCATGCGGCGCATACCGCCCTTTGTGGCCTGCCATGGCAACTCCTTTCCGCAAACCGGGTTAGCCGGGAAAGGGGCACCGACGAGAGCGCCCCCGACACAAACGGGGGTATTATAAACAAAGAGCGTCACAATGAACAACGGGGCGAAAAAAGTGTCATCAGGAAGCAAGCACTTTCCTGATCTCTTCGACACCCGTACTCGTATACATCCGCACCTTCCCGATCCGCTCCGGGAGAACGAACCATATCTCGCCCGCCACTGCCTTCTTGTCGATCCTCATGTGAGAGAGGAGGGCATCACGGTTCAGATCACCGGGCAGCCGCGAGGGCAGTCCGTAGGCCCTGATGAGGGCTTCGATCCTGTCGGCCTGGGAAGCGTCCAGCATCCCCAGGGAGGCGGAAAGCCGCGCGGCGTAGTGCATTCCGATGGCAACCGCCTCGCCGTGGAGGTAACGGGAATATCCTGTCCCCGTCTCCACTGCGTGGCCGACCGTATGGCCGAAATTCAAAATCGCCCGCAGCCCGGACTCCTTTTCGTCGTGGGAGACGACCTCGGCCTTTATCGCACACGAGCGCCCGATGATGAGTTCGAGCGCGCCGGCATCCAGCCCCCGCACGGCATCCCTGTTCCGCTCCATGAAGTCGAAAAGGGCGCTGTCCCGGATAACGCCGTACTTGATCACCTCCGCGATCCCCGAGAGGAACTCCCGCTCGGGCAGCGTCTTCAGGGTGTCCAGATCGATATGGACGAGCTTCGGCTGGTAGAAGGAGCCGATCATGTTCTTCCCGCGGGGATGGTTCACCCCTGTCTTGCCCCCCACCGAGCTGTCCACCTGGGCGAGGAGCGTGGTGGGAATCTGGACGAAGTGGAGGCCGCGCATGTACAGCGACGCGGCGAAGCCGGTGATATCCCCGATAACCCCTCCTCCCAGAGCGATGATACAGGAGTTCCTGTCGAGCCTGTTTTTCAGCAGGCAGGTCAGGATGTGGTAGGACCAGAAAAAATCCTTATACTCCTCTCCGTCGGGGATAAGGACTTCAAAACACTCGAATCCGGCCCTTTTCAGCGATTCCATCACCGCGGGTCCATACAGGGGGAACACCGTAGGGTTGCTGATGACCGCTACCCGGGGACTGAAGCCGAAAGCGGACAGGCTTTCCCCGGTGTCGGAGAGGGTTCCCCTGCCGATGACGATATCGTACCCCCTCTCGCCCAGCTCAACGCGCACTTTTTCCATGCTCTCCTTTTTCACTCCTCATTTATTGTAGTGCCCCGATTCTTTCTCTTCTTTTTGAGCAGGGCGGAGTACGGCACCGTCGGCAAGCGTCCGGTTCAGCCGCCGCCTTCCGGTTCGGCGATCACTCTCTGTCGCTCACCGCCTTTATGATTTCCTCAGCAACCTCCCGGGGAGCCCTTCCGTCCGTAACAACGGTAATATCGGCACTCCCGTAATAGGGCCGGCGGGACTCGAGGAGTTCCCGTATCCTCAGGAGGGGGTCCTCCACCCGGAGGAGCGGCCTTTCCTGACTGCCGCCCGTCCTCTTCAGGATGGTTTCCGGGGTTGCCGTGAGACAGACGATCACTCCGCTCTTGCGGAGGGCGTCCCTGTTCTCCTGTCTGATCACCGCCCCGCCGCCAGTGGCAATCACCACCCCACACCTTTCCGCCGCTCTCCGTATGGCTGCAGCCTCCCTGTCGCGGAATCCCTCCTCTCCATGGAGCCGGAATATTTCCGGGATGCTCATCCCCTGCTCCTTCTCGATCTCGCTGTCCACGTCGAGGAACAGCCGATGGAGCTTCTGCGCCACAAGCCTGCCCACTTCGGACTTCCCGGTCCCCATGAAGCCGGTCAGCACGATATTTCTCATTATCCGCTCCTGAGCTCCGCTTCCCTGCCGCCTTCTCCTGCACCGCCCTGTGTCGGAAGGCGGAAGAAGATGGATATGGTACAATAACTTTCATGAAACTTTTTTATTATACCGCACTCACAGCGGTCGGCATCGCCCTTTTCTTCGTACTCTCCCCCCTGAGCCCCCGCCTCTCCCCTGCGGCGGGAGGGGAAGCAAAGCGGATGCAGGAGTACCGCGTTACCGTCGTCCATGACGGAGATACCGTAAGCATACGGGCCGGAAGTTTTGCCGGCATCCCCACCAGGCTGGAGCGCGTGCGTCTCATCGGGGTCGATGCCCCGGAGCTGGGGCAGGAGCCCTGGGGCAGGCGCTCGAAACGTCAATTGAAAAAGCTTATCAGCGAAAGCAACTGGATCGTACGCGTTGAGCTCGACATAGAGAAAAGGGACCGGTATGGAAGGCTCCTGGCGTATCTGTGGGGAAGAAACGGCCGCCTGCTCAACGAGGAGCTCATCGAGACGGGGTATGCGCTCCCCTATACCGTGCCGCCGAACGTGAAGTATGCGGAAAGGCTCAGGGCGGCCCGGACAAGGGCTGAGGGAAAGAAGGCAGGTCTCTGGGGAGCGGACGGGCTCGCAGAGCGCCCCGGCGAATGGAGGAGAAATCACCCCCGCTTATAGGGTGTATCTGCACACTCCCCTCAGGAGCCGCCCCTCTTTTTCCCGCTCCCCATGAGCTTTCTCAGGAAGGAGCCCCGCGGGGAGAGGGCGATCAGAAGCGCAACAACGAGGAGCAGGAAAAACAGAAACTTCGTCACCTTCAGGAATAAAAGGAAAAAGATCAAAAGAGCCGCAATCAGGTAATACAGCAATCATCCCTCCTTCCGGGCGGTAAACAGGCCTGCTGTCAGAATGAGGATGAATACCACGGTGAACCCGACAAGCACCCCCCCTATCGTGATCATCCCCGTCGCCGCCAGAACAACGAGAAGAGTGAAGAGGATCAGAAAGCGGAAAATGCTTGCCACGAGCATCTTCGCTGTGGCCTTTTCCTCCCCGAGAAAGAGGCGGACGCTCCATGCCAGGCCTTTGAGATTACCCGCCCCCATGCCGCCCCCGAGGAGGAGGCTGAGGGAGAAACGCCACCCGGCAAAAGGGAGGGAGAGCAGAGAAAGGGGAATGAGGAGAAAAACTGTCCACCTAACGACCCGCCTGGTTATTACTTCCATCC
>JADLDZ010000329.1 GCA_020846375.1 Nitrospirales bacterium
GACTGGCCTTCCTGGCGATCCTCTACCTGTTCGGGATCCCCTTTTACAAGAATGAAGTGATCGACTGGTACTACTGGTGGTGGGTCATCCATCTCTGGGTGGAAGGCGCATGGGAACTGGTTACCGCGTCGATCCTCGCCTTCATCCTCATCCGGATCACCGGGGTGGACCGGCAGGTGATAGAGAAATGGCTCTACGTGGAGCTGGGGCTCTTCCTTTTTACCGGCATTGCCGGGACCGGCCACCACTACTACTGGATCGGCGCCCCCCGCTACTGGCTTTGGGTCGGGGGTATCTTCTCGGCGCTCGAGCCGCTCCCGATCCTCCTGATGGTCATCGACACCATGACGCACATACGGGAGCGGAAGGAGCCGATACGCAATCCCTTCACCTGGACTCTCGTGGTCGGCGGAGCGGTCCTGCATTTCCTGGGAGCGGGCGTGTGGGGCTTCATGCATACCCTGCCGCAGGTAAACTACTATACGCACGGCTCACAGGTGACGGTTTCGCACGGTCATCTCGCCTTTTTCGGGGCCTATGCGCTCCTGAATATCACGGTGTTCTATTTCGCCATTCCCAAGCTGAAGGGCATCGATGTGTACGATGCGACGCGGGGCAAGATAGGCTTCTGGATGTCGTGCAGCGCCATGTTCATGATGGGGATCACCTTCGGGATTGCCGGTGTCGTCCAGTCGTATATCGAGCGCGTCATCGGCCTCGGCTACATGACGGCCCAGGGATACCTGCGGGTATGGATGGGAGTGACCCTTTTCCTGGGGATATTCCTGTTGCTCGGGGTACTCATTATCGTCTATGATCTCTTTTTCCTGAAGCCGGCCCGGAAGCGGATCGCCCCGGCCGGGTAAGCATCGCTGATCCCTTTAGCGGTGTCTCCCTGCGGTTTTCTTCGCGGCAGGGGTTTTCGAGGGCAGGGCGCTTCCACCTTGCCTGCCTGATCCCTTCACTCCGGCGGGCCTGCGGGCCGGGGCCGGAGGGCGCGCGAACTCGGTATCCCTCTGCGGTGCGGGGGCGCCGTAATCGAACCCCTCCACCGTGCGCCGCTCAATGGGGGCGCCAAGGACCCGCTCGATGGCGCGCACCATCTCTGCATCCTCCTTTGTGACCAGGGTGTACGCATCTCCGCTCCGGGCGGCACGACCGGTCCTGCCGATTCGATGGATGTACGCTTCGGTGGTGTCGGGGATATCGTAGTTGATTACATGTGAAATCTGGGTCACATCGATCCCGCGGGCGGCGATATCGGTCGCTACCAGGATCTGGAAGGTGCCGTTGCGGAAGCCGTTCATGGCGGCCTGCCGCCGGGATTGCGAGAGGTTCCCCTGCAGGGAGGCGGTCCGGTGCCCGATCTTTTCCAGTTGCTCCGCGAGGCGTTTGGCCCGGTGCTTGGTGCGGGTGAATATCAGGACGGACTCGGTATCGGAATGGCGCAGCAGCTTGATGAGCAAAGACGTCTTCAGGTGCTGGGGCACCGGGTAGAGGGCGTGGCTGACGGTTTCCGCCGGAGCAGTGGTGTTCACCTGGATCGTCACCGGCTCGTTCAGCACGTCATGGGCAAGATGCCGTATTGCATCGGGCATGGTGGCCGAAAAGAGCAGTGTCTGCCTCTGCTGGGGGAGATGCTTGAGTATCCTCCTGATATCGGGGAGGAAGCCCATGTCGAACATATGGTCGGCTTCATCGAGAACCAGCACCTCCAGCCGGGAAAGGTCGATTGTCCTCTGGCCGATGTGGTCGAGGAGGCGTCCTGGGCAGGCTACTACTATTTCAACACCGCGTTTCAGCGCGTCCACCTGGGGGCTCATCCCCACGCCGCCATAGACGGTGACGCTCCGGAGGCCTGTCTTCTGTCCCAGGCTGCGGATCGCCTCATTGATCTGCTCCGCCAACTCGCGGGTGGGGGCGATGATAAGAGCCCGGACGTGCCGGCGGCCGCCGTGCATGAGGCGGTGCAGGATGGGCAGTGCGAAGGCGGCGGTCTTGCCGGTGCCGGTCTGCGCCAGGCCCATGAGGTCGCGCCCTGTCAGGACCGGCGGGATTGCCTGCGCCTGGATCGGCGTCGGCGTGCTGAACCCTGCGGCCGCAACCCCGGCCGCAACGTGGGGGTGAAGGTTGAATGTCTGAAATTCCATTGAACTCCTTTTTTTCTGCGTGCGGGAATAAAAAAACCCCGGTGTATTCCGGGGCTTACTAGAATGTAGTGTTATCCGGTTACAGCAGTCGAGACCCTCAAGCATAACAGCTTTACGGACGCACTGTCAATGAACGGCCAAGGACACCGCAGGGGGGCCTTTTCTATACCCCGCCCCGTCCCATGGATTCGGCGAGGGCCTTGTTCATGATTTCCCCCTGGTAGGTGTTCAATGCGCTGCGCAATGGGGCATCCTCCCGCAGGGCACCCCCGACCCCGCAGTCTGCCAGCATTCTGATATAGGGGAGCGTCGAATTGGTGAGGGCGAGGGTGGAGGTCCGCGGGTAGGCTCCCGGCATGTTCGCCACCGCATAGTGGAGCACCCCGTCCACCATGTAGACGGGGTTGTCGTGGGTAGTGGGGCGGGAGGTCTCGACACAGCCGCCCTGATCGACAGCTACATCGACGATCACCGCCCCCCTCTTCATGGTCGGGAGCATCTCCCGCGTGATGAGCAGGGGGGTCCTGCCCCCGGGCACGAGGACGGCACCGATGACGATATCGGCGTTCCGGACCTCCTCCTGAACGGCATGGGTGGTGACGGGCAGGGTCTTCACTCTCCCGAGGAACATGTCATCGATCCTCTGAAGCCTTTCCGTGCTCTTGTCGATGACCACCGTCTCCATGCCCAGCCCCGTGCTGATACGGGCGGCATTGGTTCCAACGACACCCGCTCCCAGGATGACCGCCTTTGCGGGCTTCACTCCCACTGTCCCCGTGGGGAGCACTCCTTCTCCCCCATGTATTTTCTGGAGGTAGACCGCTCCCATCAGGGGGGCCATTCTGCCCGCGATCTCGCTCATGGGAAGGAGAAGCGGGAGCCCGCCGTTCTTCTCCAGCGTCTCATACGCAAAACCGGTGACTTTGCCGCGGAGAAGGATCTCGGTGAGCCCGCGGTTGGGTGCGAGATGGAGGTAGGTAAAGAGGACCTGCCCCTCGCGGAGGAGGCCGTATTCGGCGGCAACCGGCTCCTTGACCTTTACGATAAGTCCGGCCTTCCGGAACAGGGGATCCCTGTCCATCACTTCCGCCCCGACAGCGTGATACTCGTCATCGCTGAACCCGCTCCCCGCTCCCGCACCGGTTTCGACGAGGAGAGTATGACCGTCCCTCTTCAGCTCTGCGATCCCGGAGGGCGTTATGCCGACCCTGTATTCCTCTTTCTTGATCTCTTTCGGGACGCCGATGACCATGGAGAGCTCCTTTCCCGTGATCGTTTTCGTGATCGCTGTACCGGGGTGTGCAAACACACCCTACTATTTTCATTCACATCTTAGCATAAATTGAGGAGAGCTGCGGTAAGTGCTATAATAATTCTGCATTTCCGCAGCATTCCACTTATCCCAGAGAGGAGAGTCCGATGAAGGTTGCCACCGCACAGGAGATGCGGGAGATCGACAGGATTACCATCGAAGAGTACGGCATCCCCGGTCCTGTTCTTATGGAGAGAGCAGGGCTCGCTGTCGCGCGGAAAGTTCGGGAGCTCTTTCCCGGGAGGAAGGCGGTCGTCCTCTGCGGGGGCGGCAACAACGGCGGCGATGGGCTGGCGGCTGCCCGGGAGCTCTTCAACAGAGGCGATGCGGTGCAGGTCTTTCTTCTGGCAAAAAAAGGATCCCTGAGCCCCGACTGCGCGGCACAATACCGGATTGCAAAAAAAATGGGCGTGTCCGCGGCTTTCTGCAAGACGGTGGAGGCGGAAGAGCTGCGGGATGCGGTGGTGATCGACGCCCTCTTCGGGACCGGGCTCGGCAGGCCGGTGCAGGGGGAGCTTGCCAGGCTGCTCTCCCTGGTAAACGATACGGATGTCCCGGTGGTAGCGGTGGACATCCCCTCGGGCATTTCCTCCGATACCGGCGAGGTGATGGGTGAGGCGATCGCAGCCGATTCCACGGTCACCTTCGGTCTTCCGAAGAGGGGGCATCTCCTGTATCCCGGCGCCGGATATACGGGTGCATTGTTTATCGAAGATATCGGCTTCCCCTCCTCCCTTCTTGCCTCGGACACGATTTCCGTGGAAAGGATTGACAGGGGAGCGGCCGCGGGCATGATCGCACCGCGGCCGCGGAATTCTTACAAAGGGGATTACGGACATGTCCTCGTTATTGCGGGCTCGCGGGGGAAAACGGGTGCGGCCCTGATGACGGCGAGGGCCTGTCTTCGGAGCGGAGCAGGGCTGGTCACCCTGGGAATACCCGGGACCCTGCTGGATATTTTCCAGGGCAGGGCGACCGAGGAGATGTGCCTGCCCCTGCCGGATGACGGCAACGGCATGTTGTCGGCCGGGGCGGTGGAGGAGATACTCGGGTTTTCCTCGCAAAGAACCGATGTGATTGCCATCGGTCCGGGGATCGGGGTTTCCGAAGAGACGCTGCGGCTTGTCGCAGAGCTGGTGAAGAGGTCCCTGGCGCCGCTGGTGATCGACGCGGACGGCCTCACTGCACTGGGCAAAGCCGGAGGGAGCGAAAAGGGGATCAGGGGCCTCCTGGGGAGCGCAAAATCCCCCGTTGTCCTCACTCCGCATCCCGGAGAAATGGCCCGGCTCCTTCCCGGGACGGGATACGGAAGCAGGGAGGTGGAGCAGGACAGGATCGGCACCGCAGTATCTTTTGCGAGGGAGACGGGCGCGTACCTCGTCCTAAAAGGGGTTCCGACGGTAACCGCCGCTCCGGAGGGCACTGCGTTTCTGAACACCTCAGGCAATCCCGGGATGGCCACGGGAGGCTCCGGGGATGTGCTGACAGGGGTGATCGCCTCCCTCATGGGGCAGGAGATGAGTCCGTTGCAGGCAGCGGTGCTCGGAGTCTATCTGCATGGCCTTGCGGGGGATTGCGCGGCCGCGAAGAAGGGGGAGCACTCCCTCATCGCCTCAGATATCATCCACTCGCTGCGCGGTGCCTTTGGTGCGTGCTTTCCGGAAAAGGGAAGCAAGGGCGGAGGAAGAGTTGATGGTTGATACCCCGGGCCTGGTGATTCCTCCCCTCCTGGCGGGGCTGCCCGTGCGTGGCTTTTTCACGACAAAGGCGCTGAACGGAGATCTGGAGGCCGTCGCCCGGATGCTTTCCCTGCCCGCATCACACATTTACCTTCCCGTCCAGAAGCATACGGACCGGGTTATCGTGGCGGATCACGACCTCGAACCGCGGGTTGCGGATGCGGTGGTGACGAACAGGACCGGGGTCCTCATCGGCATCCAGGTTGCGGACTGTGTTCCTCTTCTCCTGTATGACAGGAAGAGACATGCGGTGGGCGCCGTCCATGCGGGCTGGAGGGGCACCGGTGCGGGGATCCTGAAGAATACCGTACACGTCATGGTGGAGAGGTTCCGTTCCGACCCCGCCGATATCCTGGTGGCGGTGGGGCCGAGCATCAAGGGGTGCTGCTACGAAGTGGGGCATGAGGTGGTCGAGGCGGTCAGCAGGGCTTCGGGCGAGGGGGAGTATTATTGGAAGA
>JADLDZ010000330.1 GCA_020846375.1 Nitrospirales bacterium
CTGCAGCTTCCTGCAGGGCGAAATCGATGGTGGAGTGGATGCGGAGACCCGACGTATAGATCTTTTCCCCGTAGCGGGCCTCGAGCTGCTGCCGGAGGAATTCCACGAAATAGGGGGCCTCGTACTTCCTGTTATAGGGAGCGGTGGGAAGGGGCTCCGCACCGGCCCTTTCATATTCCTCCCGGGAGATGAAGCCGCTCTGGAGCATCTTCTTCAGCACCAACTGCTTCCGTATCAGGGCTTTTTCGGGGCTCTTGAAGGGAGAGTACTGGGAAGGGGCCTTCGGCAGGCCCGCGATCAGGGCGGTCTCTCCCAGAGAGAGGTCGTTGAGGGACTTACCGAAATAGGTCTGCGCCGCAGCCTCGACACCGTAGGCCCGTGCGCCGAAGTATGCCTTGTTCAGATACATGCCCAGTATTTCATCCTTGGTGTAGCGCTTCTCGATCTGGGCGGCAATGATCGTCTCTTTTATTTTCCGCGCAATGCTCTTCTCCGGTTTCAGGAAGAGCATCTTCGTCAACTGCTGGGTGATGGTGCTGCCCCCCTCCACGATGCTCTGCGCCATGATGTCCTTGTAGAAGGCGCGCAGGATGCCAATGAAATCCACCCCCGGATGGGAGTAGAACCTCTGGTCCTCGATGGCGATGAAGGCTTTCTTTACCCGGTCCGGGATCTGGTAGTGCGGAATGAAGTTCCTCCGCTCCAGGTAGAATTCCGCAAGGGTCCTCCCTTCCGAGGAGTAGACGAAGGAGGATTCGATAGGGGTATAGGTTTCGAGAGATCTCACCTCGGGAAGGTCGGAAAAGCTCCAGTACAGGAAACCGCCAAAGCCGCCGATGCATAATGCGAGGAAAGGCAAAAGCAGAAAACGTGTCAACTTCGGGAAAGACATAGCCCTATTATACCAGCAAAGGAGGAAACGCTGTAAACACGTGATGGCAAGCACCCTCTCGCAAAAGACAGTGGATAGTGGCAAGAAAATCAGGAAGTGAGATTGAATCACCCCCCCATTACAACGGTTCCGTAAAACGGTATAATTGGGGTAGAAAGGTGCCGCCTGTACGGTATTCACTGCTGTGCACGCAAAGGGAGAGAGCCATGACCAGTTTTAAAAACCGGATTCTCAGTGCCGCACGTCTGGATGCCAGGCTGTACGAAGAGGTGGAGAAGGACGAAAACGCGATCACCCAGGCAATGGCGATCGTGATCCTGTCCAGCCTCGCAGCAGGGGTGGGGAGCATCACAAAGGGCGGTATGCTCGGCGTCGCCGCCGGAACCATCACCGCCATCGCCGGATGGTTTTTCTGGGCGTATCTCACCTATCTCATCGGCACGAAACTGCTGCCGGAGCCCCAGACGAAATCGAGCCTGGGAGAGCTGCTGCGCACCACCGGGTTCTCGAGCGCACCGGGGATGATCCGTGTGGCCGGCATTATCCCGGGGCTCACCGGAATCATCTTCTTCATCGCTGCCGTCTGGATGCTCGTCGCCATGGTGATCAGCGTGCGGCAGGCCCTCGATTACACCAGCACGCTGCGGGCAGTGGGGGTCTGTATTATCGGATGGATCGTGCAGGTGATCATCATGGGGATTCTCTTCCTCCTCTTCGGACACCCTCTGAGAATGCTATGACGGATTCCTGAAGCGGGCCGGAGGAAAGGATTCCGGAAAATGGATATACTCCTGATAAGCACGAACCGCCATGCCTTCCCCGCCCCGGTGGTCCCCCTGGGGGCGTGCAGGGTCGCCGACGCCGCGGAGAGGGCGGGTCATACCGTACGTCTCCTGGACCTCATGTTTACACGCGACCCCCTCGGGGAGGCGGAGCGTGAGGTGACGGTAAAGAAGCCGGATGTCATCGGCCTCTCGGTGCGGAACATCGACAATAATGACATGCAGGAGCCGGCCTTTTTCATCCGGGAGCTGATCCCCCTTGCCGACACCCTCCACCGGCTTTCCGACGCCCCCCTCGTCCTCGGCGGCGCCGCGGTAGCGGTGATGCCCGAAGAGATACTGCGTTGTACCGGCGCTTCCTATGCGGTGCTGGGGGACGGAGACTCCCTCTTCCCTCTCCTCCTCGGGAGCATCGACGACAGAGAAGCGCTCAGCCGGATACCCGGGATCGCATGGCGCAGGGGCGAAAAGATCCTGATAAACCCGCCGGGAGCGCCCTCCTCCTCCGCTGCCTGCCCCTGCCCCGACTTCACCCGGTGGATCGATGTGAACGCCTATCTGTCGCAGCTTTCCACCATACCTCTCCAGACGAAACTGGGGTGCCACTTCAAGTGCGTCTATTGCACGTACCGCAAGATCGGGGGAGAGCACTACCGGCTCTTCAGCCCGGAAAGCGTGGGAGAGGCGGTACGCTCGCTCGCCTCTTCAGGTCTCCGGGACATCGAGTTTGTGGATAATGTGTTTAATTCTCCCCCCGAGCATGCCATGGCCGTAACGGAAAGGCTTGCACAGGTGCGCCACGGCGCCCGGCTGCAGAGCCTCGAGCTGAACCCTCTCTTCGTCGATGACGCCCTTCTGACCGCAATGGAGCATGCCGGTTTCCGCGGCATCGGCATCACGGTGGAGAGCGCCTCCGATGCAGTCCTCTCCGGGCTCGGCAAGGGCTTTGGCGCGGGAGATGTCCGCATGGCCGCACGGGTAGTGCGGCGGCACACGCTGCCCTGCCTCTGGATATTCATGATCGGCGGGCCCGGGGAGACCCGGGAAACCATCAGGGAAACCCTCCGGTTTGCGGAGACGTGCGTGCGGCCCTCCGATGTAGTATTCTTCAATGCAGGGGTGCGGATGTATCCCGGAACGGAGCTTGCGAAGAGTGCGAGGAGAGAGGGGCTCCTCTCCCTCTCTCCTGAAGAAATGCTCGAACCGGTATTCTACTTCTCGCCGGAGGTGGAATTCTCCTGGGCGGTGCACGAGCTCCGGCAGTACGCGGCACGCCATATGAACTGCATCAGCTCGGATTCCCTGCGGTTTCCCTTTCTTCCGGCGATCCACCGGCTGGGATACCGCTGCGGCATCAGGCCTCCCCTCTGGAGATACACGCGTTTCATACGGCGCGGACTCCGGACTTTCGGAGTTGATGCATGAGGCTTCCTGCCGGAGAGGGCGTCCGCATCACTTCCTTTGCCGTTGCATCGCCCCCCTTCCGCGCCACCCAGGACTATGCGAAAGATTTCCTTGTGCGCCACTTTGCCGGGCAGCTCAGCGAAAGGAGCCGTGCATTGATCGAGAAGGTCTACTCGCATCCGTCCATCCTGCATCGGAGGTTCGCCTTCGACTCTCCCGACTGCCTCCTCGACGAGGACCCCGATTCCCGCATCGCCCGCTTCACGCGATGGTCGGTGGAGCTTTCGGAACAGGCGGCACGCACCGCCCTGAAACGGGCCGGAGTGGCAGCGGATAAAGTGGATGGCCTTGTGGTGAATACCTGCACCGGGTATATCTGCCCGGGAATTTCCACCTATCTCATCGGGAAACTCGGCCTCCCGTCCCGCACACGGGCCTACGATCTCGTGGGGGGCGGCTGCGGAGGGGCCA
>JADLDZ010000331.1 GCA_020846375.1 Nitrospirales bacterium
CCCTCCCTTCGCGCTTCGGAGGCGGCATTGTCCAGCACCTGCTCCGTGACGATGTTCTTGAGCACCAGATAGCCGAGGCGGTTCTTGAGCATCCTTTCGATCTGGTTGCGAAAAGCGATGGCCAGCTTGGAAGCGATCTTCTCGACAGAATGCTTTTCCTCTTCGGTAAAGATTTCTCCGGTGTGCTTATTGATCAATTGGATGACCCCGACCAGTTCTCCGTTGAAGAGCATCGGAGCTGCCAGAACCTGGCGGGTGCGGTAGCCGGTCTTCTGGTCGAAGCTGCGGTTGAAGCTCAGGGCCGGATCGATCCTCTTCAGCTCCTCTTCGCTATAGGCATCTCTTATGCTTATGGTTTTCTTGCTGAAAGCGGCATAGCCCGACAGGCTCTCGGATGAGATGGGCACCCGGATCTCTTTGACTCCCTCACCGGTAAAAAAACGGGAGTAGATTTCGTTGACTACCGAATCCACGGCATAAAGGGTAAGCCTGTCTGCATTGATCAGACTCAGGATCTGTTCCTTGCAGCCGATCATGATCTCGTCGAAGTTCTTTGCCGCATGGACGATATCCATCACCGCCGAGATTCTCTCTTCCAGAAGGGCATTGCCGGCAAGGTTCTTCATGCTCATGGCTGTCTCAGGCGCTTTCCCTCCCGCCTCTCCGCTCTGCTGCTGATTTGTAGAGTTGCTCCCCCGTGGAGGATGCTCTCATGTGTTGTATTATACACAATATATCTATATGGTGTGTGCAGACACCCCAGTTCCTCTCATTTATGAAGAAACCGTTTGCGGCGGTGCGCCGGGTGTCCCTGTCGAGCCGTAGGCTCCGCTGCCTCTCGTCGTTGTCGTCATCTCTTCCTCCGCGGTTTCCCGAAAGGTCAGTGCGGGAAGGGCGCTTATCACTCCCTGTGCGATCCTGTCGCCTTTCTTGATGACAAGGGGAGTCCGTAATGCCCGGAGGAACGCTACAAGGAACGACCAGAGGCCGTCGTACTGCAGAAGAGGTCCGTGATAAACGATAAGGCCCACCTCTCCGCGATAGGTGCTGTCTATCGTGCCGGGAGAGTTGGCGATGAAGAGGCCGGTTTTGAGCGCTACGCCGCTTCGGGGCCTGATCTGGAGCTCATACCCCTGGGGCAGTTCCACCTTGAGGCCGGTCGCGACCAGCCTCTTTTGAAAAGGATAGATAATGGCGTCTTCTGCGGCAGCCAGGTCGAAACCGGCATCTCCGTCATGGGCAAACCGGGGAATCTGCACGGTATCCTTATTCTTCGACCACTTCACTTCAACCATTTTGCGCCCTCCGTATCCTTACTACGCTTTGATGTCCCGAGATAACAGCCTGCGCACTCCATAAGCCGAGGCAGCGGCGGCCCGTATGCGTCTATTGTACACAAAAGCCTCTTCCCCTGAGATATCCACCCTGTCCTCTTCCGGCCCCCTTTTCCCCAGGCGGAGGAGTTCCTTGCAATATCTCTCCCCCGCGCATCACAATAAAGGACCGGAGGAATGAAATCGATGTTTCTGCCGACAACACGGGAGGAGATGGAGGAGCGGGGCTGGGAGAGCCTGGATGTCATCCTGGTGACGGGGGATACCTATATCGACAGCCCGTACATCGGCGTTGCGGTCATTGGAAAAGTCCTTGCAGGAGCCGGCTACCGGGTAGGGATCATTGCCCAGCCGGAGATGAGTGACGGCCGCGCTATTACGAGACTGGGCGAGCCGAACCTTTTCTGGGGGATTACGGCCGGCTCCGTGGATTCCATGGTGGCCAACTACACTGCCCTGAAGAAGAGGCGCCGGAGCGACGACTTTACCCCCGGCGGAAAGAATACCCGCCGGCCGGACCGGGCCACGATCGTCTACTCCAATCTGATACGGAGGTATTTCAAGAATACGCGCCCCCTCGTCCTTGGGGGGATCGAGGCAAGCCTGCGCAGGGTCGCCCATTACGACTATTGGGACGATGCCGTGCGGAGGTCCCTGCTCTTCGATGCAAAAGCCGATATCCTCGTATACGGCATGGGGGAAAAAGCTGTCCTCGAAATAGCCAGGAAGCAGGAGCGGGGAGAGGACATGCGGGATACACGGGGAATATGCTACAGCGCAAAGGAGCCGAAGGAGGACTATCTCCTGCTGCCGTCCTATGAGGAGGTGAAGAGCGACAAAGCGAAGTTCGCCGGGATGTTCCGGCTTTTTTACGAGAACAACGACCCCCTGACCGCGCGTGGAGTATGCCAGCGGCAGGATACCCGCTATCTCGTGCAGAATCCTCCGGCGGCAGGGCTCTCTGAAAAGGAGCTGGACGAGGTCCATGCCCTGCCTTTCGCGAGGGAGGCGCATCCGTACTACAAGGGGCAGGGGGAGGTGCGGGCACTGGATACCATAACCTTCTCCCTCACCACCCACCGGGGCTGCTATGGGGAGTGCAACTTCTGCGCCATCGCGGTGCATCAGGGCAGGACAGTCCGCTCCCGCAGCATCGCTTCGGTTCTGAAGGAGGCGGATGCGCTGACGCGTCATCCCGGCTTCAAAGGCTACATAGCCGATGTGGGAGGCCCCACCGCCAATATGTACGGCATCGAATGCAATAAGAAGCTGGAGAGAGGAAGTTGCAGGAACAAGCGCTGCCTGTATCCCGGAACATGCCGGCATCTGAAGGTGAACCATGCCCGGCAGAGGGACCTCCTGCGGGCGCTCAGGAATATCGCCGGAATGAAGCGGGTTTTTATCGCATCGGGAATACGGTACGACATGGTCCTGGAGGACGCGTCCTGCGGCATGGCGTATCTCCATGATATCGTCGAGCACCATATTTCCGGGCAGCTCAAGATCGCCCCGGA
>JADLDZ010000332.1 GCA_020846375.1 Nitrospirales bacterium
GCGACCGTAAAGAGGGTGCCGAACAAGGGGATCGAATCACCCCTGATCAGGGGAAGCTCCCGTCCTGCAATGATCCTGCTTCCGGTCAGCTCCTTTTTCAGATGCCCCTCGATCCAGGGAGTGACGGTAAAGTCCGTCCCAGGATCGAAGGCGACGAGGAATATATCGACATTGTAGCAGCAGGTAAAAGAAGTGGGCTTGATGAAGAGCTGGGGCGATGCGCTCTTTACCCCTTCGATGCTCCTCACCTTCTCCAGCACGGAACGGTCCATGTAGAAACTCGTCGGCTCGCCCGCCAGCAGGGCGGAGCGGGCTTCAGACTCATACTTCCCGGGCACGACCAGCACATCGGCGCCGAGCCGGTAGGTGCCTATTCGCAGCGCGTTCTGCATACTCGAAATGAAGAGCGTCGCAGAGAAGAGGGTCCCGCTCACTACGGTAACCGCCAGGAGGAGCCCGATGGTGCGCAGCATCTTCCTTCTGAGATTCCTGATTGCAAGGGAGAATATTCTCAATCCCGTCCTCGTACTCCCCGAATTGACAAGAAAAAGAGAGGGCAGACTGCCGTAGCGTCTGCCCCCCGTGGAAGCTGCCTCGGCAAACCCTATTTACCGGATTTGCCGGGCTTCCAGTCGACCTCGATTCCGCAAAGCAGCGGTGATCCCTTATCGACCTTCACCTCGATGCCTGCAGGCTTATGGCACGAAGCGCAGGCGGATACCTGCCGTACGATCGAGTAGTTCTTCATATCCATGACATTCAAGGTGCTGTCGTCTCCATAGGTTCTCGACGAGAGAAGGGCATATTTCCCGTCGGCGGTAAAGGCAAAATCATGCGGCCTTATGGCGTCGGGCAGCACAATGCGCTTTACGATCTCGTCCTTGCCGGTATCGATGACGATAACCTGGCTCTTGTGCGTACCCGGTTTCAATCCCGGGTCGAACTCGTTCGGAGCGCTCACCCAGAGCTCTTTTCCGTCCGGGGTCATCCTCGCCTGGTGGATGAAAGTCATCTCGGGGCTGGTGATCTCCTTTACCTTCTTCTTTGTCTGCCAGTCGTAGACATACACGGTGCCGGTGGGCATGTCGGTGATATAGGCTTTCTTGTTGTTCTTCGTCCACTGGATGCCGCAGACCGCCTTTCCGACAGGCATCTTGTCCACCGTCTTCAGCTTTTGCGGATTCCAGACATACACACTGCCGTTCGCCATATCCTGGAAGTACACATTCCCGTCAGGGCCGACAATGGTGCCGCAGAACTTTTCGCCTACTTTGAAGGGTCCCTCCTTCTTTCCGGTCGCGAGGTTGTACTTATATACATTCCCGGCCAGGGTGCCGACAACCATGACCTTGCCCCCCTTTTCGTGAACGAGCGCCTGCCCGTGAGAGCCTCCCCCCTTCTTTACCTCCTCAAAGCTCATGCCGGCGATCTTTCCTTCCATCTCGGAGCCTGCATCGGTAAAGACAATCCTGTCCTTTTCGATATCCGTCGGTGCCTTCATGGTCCTCATATCGATGATCGCCAGATGACCGCCGTGTCCGGCAATGTAGGCGACACCGTTAAAGGTAACATCCTTTCCCGGCGAGACCACCTTGACCTCGATGGCTTTCGCTTTTGCGGAGCTGTCCGTGGCAGCGATGCCGTCATCAGGCGCACTGCCTACTGCCGCATACCCGCACACCGCCGCCAAAACCAGAGCTACTGCCAGCCTTCTCCCCATACTGAGCCTCCTGTTTTGTTTTTTTTGTGTTGACGTCCTGTTTTCTATATTGGAGACACATGGATAACAATGTCAACAGGCGGTAAATGGACAACGTGCTTCTGCTCTCCATCGGAATGGGCCCGTCAGCCGATCCGGTGCGGATGGGTGTAGATGTTGAGCCTGTCGGCCCGGATGAAGCCCACCACCGTCACGCCGTTCTTCCCGGCGATATCCACCGCAAGGCTGGTGGGCGCCGTCCTGCTGGCGACGACGGGAATGCCCCACTTCGCGCACTTGGAGACGATCTCCGAGGAAAGCCTCCCGCTGGCGAGCATGATCTTGCCCTCGAAGGGGATACTCTCGAGAAGGGCATAGCCGATGATTTTGTCCACCGCGTTATGCCTGCCGATGTCTTCCGCAATGCAGAGGATATGCTCCTCGTCGCTCAGGCCCGCGCTGTGCACGCAGCCGGTAAGCTTGTACAGCTCCGAAGAGTTCTGGAATTTTCTGAACAGGTGCTTCAGAGCGTCCGCCCTGATGCGGAAAGGGTCCTCCGTCTTCTCGAGGGTCATCCTCTTGGGGAAAGTGATTCCGCCGATGCACCCGGAGGTGATCACCGCCCCCTCCAGGGAGACCTCTCCCTCGGCGGGGATATCCACGCTCACGTCGTCGCCGTACTCGATGGACATTCTCTCAGCGCACCAGCCGCCCTTTATGATGTTCTCGGTCATGAACATCCCCACTACCAACTCCCTTACCATCATCGGAGTGCAGTAGAGGCTCAGGAGCTCCTTCCCGTTTACGGATACGCGCAGCCTCTTCTCCACCGCCACAAAATCCTCCTGTTCCTGGAGGGTTTCCCCGGCATTCTTGAAGATGGTGCGCTTGATGAAGCTCTGCATGGAACCCCTATTCATGCTCCGACGGTCTCAGGTGCTCGCTCACCATGCTCATCATCATGAGGCCGTCATTTTTGATTTGTTCATACATCCGCGCATTCTCGATGGCGGTGCCGCACACCTCCGCGAGGGAGGAGGAAAAGGAGATATCCTCTTCCGAGAAATGACGCGGCTCATCGGTGAGCAGCCGCAGGACACCGATTACCGCACCCTTTACAATAATGGGGAGAGTGAGGATGCTCTTGATCCCCTCTTCGAGAGCCTCTTTCTGGTAGTGGACCCTCGGGTCGGTGGCGACATCGTAGATCGCGACCGGGTTCGTCTGCAGCGCATCCTGCACATTCTCTTCCCCGTCTACGGGACCCCGCGCCAGGTACTGTTCGCTCA
>JADLDZ010000333.1 GCA_020846375.1 Nitrospirales bacterium
CGATGGCTGACGGGATCATCGTACGCATCCTCGGCGACTACGGTCCCTTTTCCCGCATGGGCAAGAGCATCGGGTACCAGGTCACCATCGGCCGGTCCAGCTATCTTATCGACTGTGGATCGCCCCTCTTTCAGCAGATCGGTGGGTTCGGCCTCGGCGAAATAAAGGGGATGGTGATCACCCACTGCCACGACGACCACAAGAGGTGGTTCACCGACCTTGCCCTCTTCAACAAGTATGCTCCCGATATAGACCACCGGGTCGTGCTCCTTACCGATGAGGATATAAATGATGAGCTGATGCGGTCTTCGGGCCCCGCCCTCGAGAAGAGCCTGTCCGCGGACTCGAAGAGCGTGGTGGATATCGCCTACGAGGAATACGTCGAACACCGGACCATCGGTCCCCGGGCGCGCTACCGGATCGTTTCCCGTGAGGAGGGAGCAGGGAGAACGAGCCTGTATGTCCTTGACCGGGAGGGTAGGGTGGTGGGCCCCGATAGGGCGAAAATCGTCATCAGCGCTGCAACAAAAAGGCCGAGGATGCTTTTCAGGGACCCGGAATACAGGGAGTGGGTCGAGCCGGAGAGCTTCTATTCCTATTCCTCGGATATCTTTTACGAGCCGGAGAAAAACGTGTATTGCGATAGGGAGGAGGGGTTCGCGATCGAGGCGGTCAAGGCCCCTGTCTGGCACGGGGTCCCCGGTATCGGCATCAAAGTGCGGACAGAGAGGGAATCCCTGGTCTTCAGTTCGGATACGGTCAATGACAGGGACCTCTGGAAGCAGCTCTGCACTGAAAAGAGAGTTCCCCGCCACGGCATGGCGGACCGGGACTTCGAAGCCGCAGCCGTCCTGTACGGCGACATCAACGACTACATCGAGCGCACCTGGAGTGGGGAGCGGTACCGGGATGCGGTGAGCGCCTTCGACGGCTCGGTGGTGATCCATGATATCGCCATACGGAACAGCGTGGTGCATACCGACTACCGGAAACTGGGCAGTACGCTCCTCTCCCGCGAAAAGACGCTCCTGACCCACAGCCCGGACCGGATGACGTCGGAGTGGGTTCTGAGCGGGGCCGGAAAATACTTCAGGGTCAGGGGAGGATCTTTTTTCGAGCAGGTGGAGGACCGGCTCCACCCGCTCAATGCGGACATCTACCACAAGGAGGCGGGGCGGTATTATGCCGGGTACCGGAGCGAGGGGGGAAAGTATGCGGTCTATGAGAAAGACGGGGTGCTCGGCATTCCCCTGAACGGGCAGGAGGGGGACGGCGCCCCCCTCTACCGGGTAGACCTGTACGAAGATATCTCGGGCAGGTACTTCCCCCGCCTGGAGGACCGGAATACGGCCTACGTCGAGAGGGAGGACGGGCAGGTGGAAAAGGTGGAGTACTCCCCCGGAGGCAGCAGGGGAGAGGTCGTCAGTGATTGCCGGGACAGCGTTTCCGGGCTCTCCGATCGCGGCCGGAGCTGATGTCCCTTTCCCGGAGGCTCTTCCAGGGGGCGGCGGTCGGCCTGCTTTCCGGGGCACTGGCCCTCCTTGCCGGCCACTTCAGCGTCGGCAGGAACCTCGAGTTGATGACACTGGATGCGCGGTACCGCCTGCGCCCCCCCCTCGCCACCCTCCCCGAGCTCGGGTTCATCGATTACGACGACAGCTCGCTGGAGCTCTTTGGGGAATGGCCCTGGCCCCGCTACCGGCAGGTGGCTCTTGTCCGCACTCTCCACCGGTACGATGCCCGCAGCGCCGGGTATGACGTTTTTTTCGTGGAGAGGGAGAACACCCTGTTCCATCCCGACCGGTTGAACGCCCTCCTCTCCGGCGGGGGACAAGGGACGCCTCCTCCCGCTGTGCACGGCCGCTCGTCCCGCCGCCTTCTTGACGAGGCATTCCGGGAGTATGACAGGGAATTCGCCGATGCTGTCGGAGACGCGGGTTCCTTCTACCTTGCGTATTTCACCGCGGACCCCGATGAGAAGAGCGTGGAAAGAGGGCAGGCGGGGATACGGGAAGAGACGGAAAAGATCCGGAAGGACCTCTCCCCTGAAAAAAGGAAGGCGCTGCAGGAGCTTGAAAAGACTTTTCTCCCGGTGCCCGCCGGGGCGGAGGGAGCCCTGTACAAGACGGTCGCCCTCGATCCCCCTCTCCCTGAGCTGACGCGGGCTGCGCGGGGGGTGGGATTCGCCCAGCCGGGAATCGACGACGACTCGGTCAAGAGGAATTATATCCTCTTCCGCTCCTACCGCGACCGGATGCTGTATTCCGTTACCCTGAGGATGCTCTCCGACCTGATGGATTTCTCCCTTGCGGATATGGAGGTCAGGCCCGGCGAATATGTGATGCTCCGGAACGCCCTGGAGTACCGGACAGGGCGGCGGAGGGATATCAGGATACCCGTCGATGCGCATTGTCAATTCCTGCTGAATTGGGCGGGGCCGTTTCAGACCACCTTCCTGCATGTCCCTTTCCGACTCCTCTCCTTCTACCATGCCCATGCCGAGGCAAAGGAGATAGCCCGCTCCTACGAAAACCCCGGTATGGGGGATATGGACCGTATCGGGAGCCGCATTGCGCAACGGCTCAGGGAGGAGGCGATGGTCTCCGGGGAGGAGGCTGTCTCCCTCTCCCGGGAGATTGCGGCGGCCCGGGTGGTGAGCGGCCTGCTCGAACGGGGAGCGGTGGAGGGGGAGGTGTCCCGCCGGATACGGGAACATCCGGAGCATATTCTCCTGCAGAGGGTACTGGCGGTGCTCTCCGCGGCGCGGAGCATGGAGAAGGCCCTCCGTGCGCATCCCGGACTGCGCTTCGAGCAGTATCGCGCGGAAGGAGGTCACCTGTCCGGAAGGGAGGAGGCGGGGAGTGGCGTTGCGCCGGACGAGCCTCACCTGCGCGAAATATTCAGGAATATGAGCTTTTTTGCGGCAGAGGGCCGGCTTGAGGAAGCGCGCCCCTACTATTTTCCCCCTCCGCGAAAGGTCCTGAACAACGGGAAGTGGACGGAGTTTTCCCCGGTGGATCTGAAAGGGAAGATATTCATGATAGGCCTGACCGGGACCAATACCATCGACCTGAAGCCGAGCCCCTTCGAGGAAAACTGCCCCCTGGTGGCGTACCATGCCAACGCCCTCAATACCGTGCTTTCCGGCAATTTCCTCCACTATCCCCCGGCTTTTTCCCGGTATGCTCCGGTCCTGCTGCTCTCTCTGCTCACCGGGACGGCCGGGATGGCTCTCAGCATGCCCGTCTTCCTGCTCGTGTCCCTTTCCCTTACGGGCGGATACCTTTTCGCCACGTACCAGGCCTGGGTGCTCAAGGGGTATTGGCTGGAGTGGGTTGCGCCTTCCGCGGGCGTAGTGCTCACCGGTACGGCGGTCATCGTCCTTCAGTTCACCAAAGCCTTCCGCGAGAGGAAAAAAGTGCGGAACATCTTTTCCACCATGGTTTCCCCCGCGGTGCTGAAAGTAATGGAGGAGAACCCGGACAAGTTTTCCCTTACCGGCGAGCGCAAGGCCGCCACTACTTTCTTCTCCATGATCAACGGGATCGGGAACATTACCCGGAGCGTGGCCCCCGACGAGCTGGCGAGCCTTTTGAGCGTCTACCTGACCCCCACGAGCGAGATCATCACGCAGTACGACGGCTATATCGATAAATACGAGGGGCACATCATCATGGCCGACTTCGGGGTGCCGCTGGACGACGCGGACAATCCTTGGAAGTGCGCTTTTTCCGCCATCGAACAGAAGCTCGAGATCGAGTCCTTCCGGTATTTCGTGCAGGCGCGATACGGGCTCGATGTGGGGGTCTCCATGGGCTTCAACTACGGGTACGTGTCGGCGGGGAACATGGGATCGGAGAGGAAATTCCAGTATACGGTGATGGGAGACCCGGTCAATGTCGCGGCCCGCTTCATGGCCTCCAACTCCATCTACCGCTCCCGGTATCCCCTTACCGGGGAGGACACTGTTACGGTCATCCGGGACTATGTGGAAGTACGCCTCCTGGACAGGCTTCTCCTGAAAGGGAAGACGAAACCGACGGAGATATACACTGTCCTGGGCTGGAAACCGGATGCCTACCGGGAAGCCATGGGCAAGGGACCGGTCCCCCCTTTCCTGTATGCTTTGTGGACGAAGTGCCCCCCGGAGAAAATCCTCGGCTACCATCACCTCTGGTCGATGCTCTCCCGGAAGACAGGGCATCCTCTTGCTGAAGAGATCCGTGATTTCTTCAGCCGTTCCCTTGAGGGTGCACGGGAGATGCCGGCCCAGGCAGGGAAAGGGAAAGAGGGGCGGGGAGAGCAGGGGGAAAGGGGCCTTTCCCGCGCCTACCGTGAGTCGGCAGCCGCATTCCTCTCCACGCTCAGGGGGCGGAGAGAGGAATACCACGAAATGATGTCCCTTGCCGGGGCGCCCTCCCGGGACGAGCTGCGTGCCGGGAGCTATTATGAAGAGGCGCTGGCACTCTACTGGCAAAGGAAATGGGAGCCCGCCCTCGAAAAGCTGGACCAGGCGGAGCGCCATGCTCCCGGTGAGGGACCTTCCGCCTCTCTGCGGGAGCGGATCGGGAGCTACCGGGCCTCCCCTCCGGATGAGGGGTGGCAGGGAGAGTTCGTGCAGACGAAGAAGTGAGGAGGAGGGACGACCGGTGGCAAAGAGAGGAAAGGAGAATCGGAAAGTACGGGAAGTGTTCAGGGCTACCCTGATCCTGGGTGTCCCCCTTTCCCTTCTCCTCTCCGTGCTGGTGTTTTTTCATGCCTTCGACGGGATCGAGCTGAAGCTCCTGAACCTGGGATTCCGGGAGAGGGAGCCCATCGTCAGGAAGCAGGATATCATCACCATCGATATCGACGATGCGGCGGTGAGCCGGGTGGGGAGGTGGCCCTGGTCCTGGGAGGTCCATGCCGCGCTGCTGGATTTGCTCTCGCTGCACCGGGCCCGTTCCGTCGCCTTCGTGGACATGGACTTCTCGAAAGAGCTGCCCGTCAGCTTCCCCCCTGACGCTGCCGAGGGGCTGAGGCGGAAAATGGAGAACGCCCTGTCCGGAAAGGCCGGCCCCGCAGCCCTCTCCCTTGCCCCCGATTCCGCGGGAAGCTTTCCCCGGAGCGTGCGGCGGAACGGGAGCACCTGTTTTACGGTTGGGTTCAGGATTCCGGAAGAGCAGGGGGACCGGCAGAGGACGCTGCAGAGGGCCGAAGCTGCCGCCGCCCTGCATACAGGGCAGAAGAGGGATTCCCTCCGCCTCCTGACGGAGGCCGTCTCCCTCTCCGGGGAGGCGGGGGACTTCCCCCTTGCAACGGATATCCTCCCCCTTACCCCTGATCTCATGAGGGGCTCGCGGTGCTATGGATTCAACACGATCGTCCTTGACCGGGACGGGGTGGTGCGCACGTATCCGCTGCTCGCCTCCTACCGGGGAAACCTGTATCCCTCCCTGGGCCTGGAGATGGCGCGGCGCCTGATGGGCGCGACAGAAATCAAGGTGAAAAAGGGCGGGTATGTCGAGCTGAAGAGCCCTCGGGAGCGGGTGCGGATTCCGATCAACCACCGGGGGGAAATGTATATCAACTGGACGGGGGAGTACAAGGAATCCTTTGTCCATCTCCCTTTTCCCCTTGTCGCGACCTTTATCGGCTACCAGAAGGCGAAGGAGGAGCTGAAAAAACATCCTCTCGCCACGATGCAGGACCCGTCCGCCCTTAACGGGATTCTGGCGGAGGCGCTGCGGCAGTCGCGGCTCTTTACCGAAGACGAGAGCAGCTCCATCGGCACCATGGTGTTCCTCTCCGCCCTGCTGGAATACTATGTGGTGCAGGGGAACTATTCGCTGGAGGAGACCCTGTCCGCCCTCGGTCTCGATCCGAAGGAGGAGGTGTGGCTCACCGTCGGACGGCAGATCGCATTCAACAATTATGTGGTACAGAGGTACCGCGAAGGGGGAAAGCCGTCCTTCGTGGACGCGCTGCGGGGGACGGGCTTCACCCCGGGGAAAGACCAGGAGGCGCACTACCGGGACGCGTACGAGAGGACGGTTTTCTATCTCGAAAACGAGAAGATCGATGCTGTCCGCCCCCTGTACTACGGCCCCCCCCTGACCCTTACCCAGGGGAAACGGGAGATCCCGGTCACTCCCCTCTTTTTTAAGGACAAGGTTGTCTTCTACGGGCTGACGGCAACGGGCCTCTCCGCCCAGAATGCCACGCCTTTCTCAAATCTGCAGACCATGCTGGATCTCGTCCCCACTGTCCTGAATACCATCGCGACGGGGAACTTCATCGAGGAGTGGCAGTATCCCCTCAGCTATGCTTACCTTTTCGCCATCCTCTTCAGCGTCCTCCTGCTCCCGCCTCTCCAGGGGTTCCTCCTGTCCGGGCTGGCGGCCGGCTCCCATATCGGCCTCGGGTGGCTCGCCTTTTCGAAAGGGGGAACCCTTCTCCCGGTGGCGCCCCCTGTCTTCGCCGTCCTCTCCGCGTACCTCTCTGCGGTTGCCTACCGCTATTTCCAGGAGCGGAAGGAGAGGAAGAAGGTGCGCGCCATGTTTTCCACCATGGTCTCCCCCGAGGTGCTGCGCATGATGGAGGAGAGCCCCGAGAAGTTCCGCCTTGCAGGGGAGAAGACCGAGGCGACCCTGTTCTCTTCCGACGTGTCCGGGTTCACCACCATCTCCGAGGGGGTCACGGCCCGGGAGCTCGCGACGATCCTGAACATCTACCTGACTCCCATGAGCAATATCATCATGTCCTATGGCGGATATGTCGACAAATATGAGGGAGACGCCATCAAGGCCGATTTCGGGGTGCCGCTCCCCGATGGAGACCACCCGTGGAAGGCCTGTTTTTCCGCGCTCCTGCAGCAGGAAGAGCTGAAGGTGATCCAGCGCATGATCCTCCTGAAGTACGGGGTGAAGATCACCGCCAGGATGGGGATCAACACCGGCATCGTATTGGCGGGGAACATGGGATCGGAGAGGCGCATGCAGTACACGGTCATGGGAGAGGCGGTGACCCTGGCGGAGGAACTGGAGCCCGCCAACAAGCTCTTCGGGACATGGATAGCCCTCGGGCCCGTGACCTTCGGGAGGACCGGGGAGCATATCGAAGTGCGCTATCTGAACCGGCTGGCGAGGGGAGCGGAGGCGGAAGCGGTCCCCGTCTATGAACTGCTGGGGTGGAAGAGGGAGAAGTTTCTGGAATACTGGCGGGGGAGGCCCGTTCCGGAGCCGGCGCTGGAATCCTTGAAGAGGATGCTTCCGGAAAAGGTGATTGCGTATCATGAGTTCTACCTGGGCAAGGGCTTGCCGGAATCAATCCTTGCGAACGATTTCAGGGGGCTCTTCGGGGAGTTGAGCGGCAAGGCCCTCGAATGCATGCGGATCGGCAACCGGAAGGGGGTCCTCTTCGTCAGGGAGGAAAAGGAACTCCTGAAACAACGGATAGGGAGGTATGAGCGACTGCAGGCGGACGCTCCGGAAGCCTTGGTGCGGGGGAGGGAGGAGTCGAAGCGGAAGAGGGATGGGGAGGGCGAGGCGTGGGGTCGTGTGCTCCTCGGCTGGAGGGAGGAATTAAAGGAATGCTCCCTCCACCTGCATCAGGCGCGGGCAGGCATGCCGCGGGAGGAATTCGATGCCTGCCTGAATACCGTCGATATCCTGGAGAAGAGTCTGGAGTGCCTGTACAAGCGCATCACCGTTGCCCGGCCCGATGACCGGATCGGGATGGAGATGGCCCTGCATCTGAAAGGGCTGATCGCCGGGGAGATTGCCCCCGCCCCCGCGGAAAGTCTCTCCGGCCTGGAGGAGAAGAGCAGCACCCTGGAGAGTGAAATCAACGGGCGGCTCGCCCGCTTTGCCGCGGAGCTGCGCGGACGCGCGGAGGAGTACCATACGATGATGGCGGACTTCTGCACGGTCTCCGAAGACAAGCGGCGGGTGGTGGGGCTTTTCAGAGGGGGGCAGGAGCACTATTTCAGGAGGGAGTGGGAGGAGGCGGAAGAGCGGTTCCGGGAGGCGCTGGTCCTCGATCCCGAAGACGGCCCTTCGCAGCAGTTTATCAGGAAAGTGCGGGAGCTGAGAGAGAATCCCCCCGGAGAGGGCTGGACCGGGGAATGGGAGGAGTAGGAGGAGTAATGCACTGTCACTCTTGAATGTGCGGTTTCACTGCTTGCCTGGCGTAACCCCTCCCGGCCTCCCCTTACCCTAAGGGGAGGGGTGTGTAGAATAGAAGGCTGCCCTGGTCGGGTCAACGCACTGCCTCCCTTTAGCCTAAGGGGAGGGGTAGATTCCCCGCCTTCCTCTTCTTCCCGGAGGGAAGATCTGCATTTCCCCCTCACCCCTGCCCTCTCCCCCAAGGGGCGAGGGGATCCTTGAGAGGTTTTCCTTTTCCCCCAGCAGAGAGGAGATGCCTGGAAGTATTTCCTTCCCCCTTGAGGGGAGCAGGCCCGGGGAATCGCCCTGACTGGAGAAGGGGATGCCTAAGTATTTCCCCACCTCACGAGGGGCGAGGGAATGCTCAAAATATTTCCCTCCCCCTTCTTGAGGTGTGAGGTGACTCTTGGAAGTGTTTCCCTCCCCCTTGAGGGGGGAGGGCGAGGGAGAGGGTGA
>JADLDZ010000334.1 GCA_020846375.1 Nitrospirales bacterium
GCCAAGGCACCGATTACACAGATACCGGTCCCCGCGACAAGCCCTGCAAGGGCAACGACGCTCCGGTCGAGGGCGGTCAGATCGGTCGAGATATTCTTCATGATGCTGAAGGTGTTTGACAACAGGAGCGAGAGTGCCGTCCCGCAGATGATACCGAGAACACTGCCGATTATCCCCACGAGAATCACCTCGGCGAGGAAGATCCGCACTACGTGGGATTCCCTGGCGCCAATGGCTCTCATGATCCCCACCTCCCTGGACCTCTCGTTCACCACCGCGGAAAAGACAGCCCAGGCAAGAAAAGCGGAAAACAGGGAGGCGAGGAGTACGGTAAGGGAGAAGATGCGGTTGATGTCCCGGAGAGTATTGATCAGGCTCTTGCCGATATCCTTCCGTGCTACCGTGTCCACTTCTATGAGGGAGTCCTCAATATCTCCAGCGACTTTTCGGGGGTCATAGCCGTTCTTTACCTTCGCGAAAACGATCGAAATCTGTCCTGGCTTCACGGCAGCTTTTCCCTTTTTGATGATATCGTCGATATTCGACTCATCAATAAAGAGAGCGGTATCCAGCCCGGTGCCTGTTCTATCGAGAACACCGACCATTTTGAATACATTCCCGAAGAGAACGCTTTCCACATCCACCAAACCCACACTGATATTGAAAGCGGATTCGTTGCCCACGATGGCTTCCCCTCTCTGAAGCCTCCTCCCCAGCTTTTTGCCCAGCCACGGCTTCACTACGAAATCAGTATCCTGATTGAAGGCAACAACGACGGACTCAGGCACATCGCAGCAGAGACCAGAAACAGTCACCAGGTATGTCTGATAGGTAACTTTGCCGATCCCTTTGATCTCCTTTATTCTTTCAACAACTCCCCTGTCCATGTAAAAGGACTTCACCTTGTTTTCGAGCAGGACATCCTCTGCGGCTCCACGGGAGCCGGTGGGAACGACAAGCAGATCCGCGCCGAGACGGTCTGACGTAATCCTGATGCCCGCGTCAATACGCCTGACGAAGGATACAGCGAAAACAAGTGTGGCAACCAGCAGCCCGATGGCAACAACGAGTATCCCGGTGCGCAAAGGCCGTCTTCTTATATTTCTGGCCGCAAGGGAAAGGAGTGAAAAATCTTTCAACATGTCTTCTTTCGCTCAAAAAGATAAAAGATAGTATAGGTTATACCTTCTATGCGGCCGAAGCCGCATAGAAGGTATATAGTAAAGGAAAGGGATTATTTTTTCCAGTTGGCGTCGATGCCGCAGAGAGCGGCGCTCTTGTCGCCCATTGCCATCCCCTTATGGCATGCCTGGCACACCGAAGCGGGCTTGCCCACGATCTTTTTCGCATCGGCATCATAGAGCTGGATAGCGCCGTCGGTGATCATCTTGCCCGGTACGGGCTTGCCTTCGGAATCACACCCCTCGGCAGTGCTCCTCAGGGTCAGCAAGGCGTATCTGCCATCGGCAGTGGGAATGACGTCATGGTTCTGTCCGGCAGTGCTCATCTTCTCGTCAACCAGCTTCAGAGTCGCTGCATCAAGGAGCCAGAACCTGTCAGCGGCAGACTGGAAGATATGCTTGTCGTCAGCGCTGAAATACATCCTGAAGGTGATCGTCTTGCCGGGCTCGCCGGAGAGGGTGTTCTTTGCGAGGACTTTCCATTGACCCTGCTCAAGAGAGGGGAGATCAACGAGAACGAAATCGATTTTGCCGTTCGGCTTTCCATCCTCTCCTTTCATGGTGACAGTGATGATGAACTTTTTCATATCGTTGGAATTGTTGCCATGGACAAACATATAGGAGCCGGCAGGGTAGCCGAGGTCGCTGACGAACACCCGGTGCTTGTGCTCCATGGTGGCCTTGTCGAACACATCGACAAAACCCTCACTTCCCATGAAGATCGGCATATAGTACTTCCTGGACTGGCCTGATGCACAGTAGACCGGAGGCTTCGCTCCCGGAGCCCTTTTATCAGGATCGAGAGCCACATCCTTGATGACCGCACCGGTCCTCAGATCGGATTTGCCGACATGCATCTTGCCCTGGGGGTCCAGCACATAGGTCGACCAAAACAGGATGTTCCTGTCGGCGGCATCGATGCGGGCATCATGGGTAGGATGGGTCGTCTTATCTCCGATAACAACCCGGTCGATATTCTGGATCTTTATGGGGTCGTCGGCATTGTTGGGATCGATGGTCACCTCGGACTTGGAGAAATGTCCTCCCATGCCCGCCACATACACGGTACCTGAATAGGTCTTCTTCGAAGCGGTCGCCACCGCTGTTTTCGAATCAACCGCGGTATAAACGAGATATCCGGCAAACAACACTGCGATCACCGCAGCAACGATCAATGATTTCTTCTTCATACAGCCCCCCGTTTTTTTGTTCAGTTTTCCTTTTGGTATACCACCGCGGACCCTGAAAGAAACTACTCGCTTTGCCTGCTCACCCCCCTCCTCCTTATCCGGATAAAGATAGTACGCTGTACACAAAACTACCACATGAACATATGTGTGTCAACCTGATTTTAGGATTCATGGTCATAGGGTATGGCAGAGGGTCTTATAATCTTTACCGGCACCTCTTTTTCTCCTGATTTCCCGAAAACAAGGCGAAGGGGAAATATGCTGCCCTCTCCGATATCCCTGGGTATCTTGAAAATCATTATATGCGCCCCGCGGGGCTGCAGGGAGACAGTGCTTCCCGCAGGCACGGGAATGCTCTCCGTCCGCGTCATTTTTCCATTTTTCATATCGTGCAGTTCGATAAGAGTCCCCGGCAGCGCCGTTTTCGCTCCGATCAGACTGTCGCTTCCGTTTCCTGCATTCTCTATCTTCATGAAGACAGATACCACCCCTCGCATAGCCGGGGAGAGCACGGCCTCCTGGCTTGTTATGCGTATTTGCGGCTTTCCGGGTACGCATCCCGTGGCCCACAACACCGAAAGAAGAAAAAGAAGCACGCCATATCGTTGTTTTTTCACGATTCCTTGTCCTTCCTGGTCGTGAATACTACCAATTTTCCGGTGCTTGCTCCTATGATCCCGGTCATAAAACATCAAGATACAGGGAGCACTGTGGCGAGGGAAAAAGAAGGGTCAGCGTACTCATCCCGTTTTTTAACAAGAAGCCACTCCCCCTCCTTTCCCCGCAGCCTGAACAGGGTAAAGCCTCCCTTCAGCCGGGCACCGCTCAGGAAGAACTCCAGCTTGCCCGAGGAAATGCTGCCGCTGCTCAGGGTAAAAGATCCCCTGTCCCAGATGACGACTGCACCGGCGCCGTACTGCCCTTCCGGGATCGCACCCTCGAAAGCCCCATACGAAAGGGGATGATCCTCCACCATGATGGCAAGTCTCTTGTCAGCGGGGTTCAGGGAGGGGCCTTTGGGAACAGCCCATGACTTCAAAACGCCTTCCATTTCGAGCCGGAAATCGAAATGGAGGCGGCGCGCATGGTGCTCATGGACTACGAAAGCAGGCATCTTCCCAGAATACGCAAAGCCTGCCCGAAAAAGCAAACACTCGAAAGGATCACCTGGCTTGTCGCCAGGGTATCCGCGCTCAGTGGCGCGATGCCCGCCCGGGTGCACAGCCGCACAGCCCCGACTGGTTGATTTTAATGGGGCTGGTTGGTATAAAATTAATCATCTTTGCAACCATTGGTTTCTGCCTTATGACGAAAACATCCCTTACAAGCCGGGTACGTGGTCCCAGCTGCAGAGAGAAATGAAGAGACAGGGGTTGATGTTGTAACCGGCAGCAGCCGCTATGCAGTAGGTAGTGATAAGGAGGTCCGTGCAATGAGCAACAATGAATGTATCTGTCTTGCCTGCGGCAACCACTTTATGATGTCCGAAGCCGTCCAGAGCGCTGTAGGAGACGACCAGTGCCCCAAATGCAGCAGCAGCAATGTATTGAAACTGAACTCCTCTTCTATGTTCGGCTTTCTCGGAGGCGGCTGAAGCCCCCGGGGATGCTAGGGTGGCCAGGTAGGCCATACAACAGCAAGCAACAGGCAGCAGCCGTACAAGAAACCGGCAGTGTGCGCCACACGACAGCGCCGCTGCCGGTTTGATAATGATGCTTCACGCGATACGCCCGTCTCCTCCTGTTCCTCTCTCCGCAACAATGATAGAATGTAGGTATGTGGGAGAAGCTCAACGAGATCGCTGTCCGAAAGCTGTGGGGTTCCGACCTTTCTTCCGCCGGAAAGTTCAGGATCTTCTTCATCACGACACTGCGGCTGCTATATGGGGCGGTGCGGGATATCTCCGAAGGGCAGCTCACCCTCAGGGCCATGAGCCTCGTCTATACCTCCCTCCTTTCCCTTGTCCCGCTCCTTGCAGTGAGTTTTTCCGTCCTGAAAGCCTTCGGGATCCATAACCAGATACGCCCCTTTCTTTACAACTTCCTGGCTCCGCTCGGGGAGCAGGGGAGCGAGCTGGCGGAGCGCATCATTACGTTTGTGGGAAATGTCAACGTGACGGTGCTGGGATACCTCGGGCTCGCCACACTCCTGTATACAGTGGTGTCCGTCATCCAGAAGATAGAGGACGCATTCAACTATATATGGAAAATTGACAAACCGCGGGGCTTCATGCGGAGGGTCAGCGACTATATCAGCGTGCTCCTCGTCGGTCCCGTCCTCGTCTTCTCCGCCCTCGGCATTACCGCATCGCTCCTCAGCACTTCTCTTCTGCAGAAGCTTTTCGCCCTTGAGCCTTTCGGCACTCTCGTGTACGTAGCAGGAAGGATCGTCCCGTATCTCATCATTTCCGCCGCCTTTACGTTTGCCTACCTCTTCATCCCGAACACGAAGGTCAAGCTCTCCTCAGCCCTCGTGGGAGGGGCGAGCGCCGGAATCCTGTGGGAGACATCGGGATGGGCTTTCACCTCTTTCATCGTTTCCTCAAAACAATACTCCGCCATCTACTCCGGCTTTGCCATCCTCCTCCTGTTCATGATCTGGATATACTTGAGCTGGCTTATCCTCCTGGTGGGAGCCAGTATCGCCTTCTATCACCAGTTTCCCCGGTCCCTCAGCCCGCACAGGGAGAGGGGATTCCTGCAGGCGCGGGGAAGGGAGAAACTCGCCTTTCTCATCATGTACTTCGTAGGGTATAGCTACTACCATACTACCCCCCCCTGGACACTGGCGGGAATGACGGAGAGGACGGGGCTGCCCGTGGAGGCTGTCCGGGAGGTGATCACCGTCCTGATACGGAGAGGACTGCTCGTCGAAACCTGCGACACCCCCCCGGTATATCTCCTCAAAAGAGATGGAGAAACAATCATGCTAAAGGAAATCTATGCATCGGTCATGGCTGAGGGAGACGGCTCCTTTCCCTCAGGGGAAGAATGCGCCGAGATCGACAGGATCTCTCAGAACATAGACAGCGCTATCGATACCGCGCTCGCGGGGGCGACGTTGAAGGGCCTGCTCCTCTCCTGCAGAAAATAGCGGGGCATACGGGAGCCGGGCCTGTTCTCTCCACGGGTGCCAACATAATGCTATGATTAACAGAGAGTTATTTTTCAATAAAGAAGCGGAGAACCCATGAGGATATGCCCTTCCTATCTCTCTTTCATCCTGTATAACCCCATTCGGAAAGCGCTGACGAACAGAGAGAAGGTGCTGGACGAAGCGGGGATTACGGAATCTTCAATTGTCCTCGAAGTCGGCGCCGGAAACGGCTTTCTGACGGAAGCCCTCGCTCGCCGCGCCCGGAAGGTGTATGCTGTCGAACTCCAGGCGGGCATGATCAGGAAGCTCCGGAAGAGAATGGGAAAATGCGGCGATACCGTTGTTATAATAATGGCGGATATTGCACAGTACGCCCCTGCAGAGGGCTTCGCCGATGCGGCACTGCTGTACTTCAGCTTTCACGAAGTAAGCGATCAGGAAGAGGCTGCCGCCCGGATTGGAAAAGCGGTGCGCAAAGGTGGTATACTGTCTATCTACGAGCCGACACTGGAAGTGGATACTGCCGCACTGCAGAGGAGTCTCGGGGTCTTCGAGCGTGCAGGCTTCCAACGGGTAGCAGAGCGCGCGGGAAGGTTCGTTCGTTTTGCGCAGATGATAAAGCGGTAGGGGTGCCGCAGTAGAAGATACTTTATAGCACACCCTGCTTTAAGAAGGGCGGTTAGCTCAGCTGGGAGAGCATCACGTTCGCAACGTGGGGGCCGGGGGTTCGAATCCCCTACCGTCCATTTTTATTTTTCTCAAATATATCAAACCGATGGGTGCGATGTCTGGTGCGCCAGAACCAGCAGTACTGGTATAGCAGACTGTGGAAGTGGAGTTCTCGACGGCCTGCCGTGCGTATACCCACCTGTGCACATCTGAGAGAGTTTATCGCAGCGCAGCGTGGCAGGTGCGATTGCCCTCCTTCCAGAGGAATAGTTTACTGCATCGCCGTCCTCGTTTTGAGAAGGAAAAAATTGCAGGCCGGGGGTTCGAATCCCTCTGGGCGCGCTCTCTCTTCTCTACAAGACAAGGCCGAACAGCACCCCGATCCCGACCAGGCCGAGGCTGTCGATCAGCCTCTTGAGCACATTCGGCTTGTTTTCCTGTAGCGCATGCTCGTACGATTTCTTCTGGTAGTCGATCAATTCCTGGTACTGCTTCACCGCATCCCTGCCCAGGAGGAGCTGTTCCTTCTGCAGAGCAACCATCTCTTTCAGGTATCCCACCTGCCTCTCGAGCTCGCTGTTCGCCTGCCGGTACAGCTCGATCTGCTCCTGGTAATTGCCGCCCCTTTCCAGGTCCACGACAAGCCGCTGCGCATCCTGCTCGGTGAAACAGATATCGCCGGCGTACGCTGCAGGGGAACTAATCAACAGGCTTATAGCCAAGACTCTCCAGGCGTGCCCTGATCTCACTCTTTCCCTCCGGTTTCTTTATGGTCGCAGCCTCTTTCTCCCTGGTCCGTATTCTTCCGGCAATGCTCCTGTAGTGCTCCTCGGAAAGCCGCAGCCTCTCTCCGATCTCCGCAATACGCCGGTCCCTCTCCTTCAAATCCGCCTCATAGCGGGCGCGGATGCCCTCTTCCGCCTGCTTTACGGCGCGTTCGATCGCTTCCGTGCCGTCCTGTCTGCCCACAGAGTATCCCCCCGCCAGCAAAACGAGGAGCAAGCCAAGGGCCGCCGCAATGACAATTACCCTTCCTGCTCGGAAGCGAAGCGGCGAACGCTCTTTTTCTCTTTCCGCCATGACACCCTATTATACTGAAAGGTGCACCGTTTGCAAGGAGTTTCTGAATAAGCACGGATAGAGTGCTTCACCCGTATCCCGTCGAGGGGGTATATCCACGCACTGATGCAGGATTGCGTAGGACACACGGATCTCTTTTCGGTCCAAGGCGGAAAGAAACCGGTTCGGGAAAAATACGGTAAGAAACGGCTGTTTCGTGGAAAGCAGCCGCTTTTCCGAGCGGGACAAAGAGTAAGGATTATTCGTCGATGAAAAAGTTTCCCAGGAACAGGGATACGGTCATCAGCAGTAGCATCAGGAGATACAGAAATCTATTCATGATATCATTTGCCACGTCGATAAAGTGCAGGAACATCTCACTACCCATTTACGGCCTTCTCCTCTCTACCTCATCCACAGCACCAAGGCCTTCCGGCCCTGCAAGCCTTTCTGAGGAAGCGAAGCCTGAATATCTCTCCGACAGGCAATCGCCTCCATGAACAATAGCCTATCGGTGCTTTTTTTTGCAAGTGAAGAGGCGTATCTCCGTATCGTGACGCTCTTTATCAGAAGAACACAGAACTGCAACAGCCCTACCAGGGGCTGACCGGTGATTCCCCTGCCGATGCTCTCCGGAAACCCCGTCAGCGGGCAGCGGCATGGTCGCTCCTCCGTCTATGGAAGCCTCTTCCGCAGAGAGCCGATGGGAGCCCAGCCGTCCCTCCCCCTGCAATCCCCCTCCAGTATCCGCACCTGCATGAAATCACCCATGAAAGTAGTGCTCCTCCTCGATTCCTCATCGACTTCCACCAGTGTTCCGTCCAGCGCCTCGCACACCTTGGCGGTATTGATATTGCCACGGGAGACGCCCGCCTCTATTTCCTCCACGCTCTCATACACCGGGACCACCCCTCCCCCGGGGGCGCTCAGGTATCCCAGGGAAACGGCCAGGGCACTTTGCAGCAAGGGAATGAGCAGCACCGCTGCCAACACCAGAAAACAGACTCTTTTCATACACCCTCCTTACTCCAGGCCGTGTACGCAAAGTGTATCTGCTGCGACCGACTGCAGAGTCCCCGTACTGCGTTCTCCCGGACACAAGGTCCTCAACGTAGCTCTGCTACGCCTCCGGGCGTTGTGCCCGTGACGCCTTGTCCAGGAGCTCTTCGCTCGGCCTCGCTACGAACCCAGTTTGCGTACACGACCTGGTATTTTCTATTTCAATCGTAGCACGAAACCCTCTCGCGTTCACCTCCGGAGCGGCTCCACCTCCCCGCCGCATGTTCCGGAGGGAGGCTCCGGCGTCTTTTCCCTGTACTGCAAAACGCTGATCATGCCTAAAAAATACGCTGACACCCCGAGCCCTTCCCTCTCCGGAAGTGTCTGGTACGTATCTTGAAGTACCGGTACGAATATCCTCCGCAGAGGTGGAATAAATATACAATGGGGCGATTTCCCCCCGAAACAGGGCGATTTCACTCCATCCGACGCCTGCTCCGGGGAGAATCTCAACCCCTGATCTAAAAGTGTGTCTTGGAAGTCCTTCGTAACGAGGTTGAGCGAAGGTCTTCTGCGCTAGACGTAGCTACTCCCTTGTGCAGCGCAACCGGTCGCAGCAGAAGAGAGTGTGCCTACACACCCTAAAGGCATGGTAATTGCTCTTTTACCGTCCTATGTGCGGCAATCTGAAGGGGAGGTAACGATATGAAGATGAGGGATATCATGTTCTTTATCAGGTATGGTTCTCTTTTCCAGCGCAGCAGGCATCAACGGCTGGCACTCTCAAGACTGCGTGTCGCCTTTTCCGGAAGCGCGCGCATTCCCCTGTCCCCCGGACCGCGCCGCAGTCTCTGGACGCTTCTCTTCGTTGTCGCATTGCTCATCGGTGCGATCGAATGGACGGGGAGTGGGAAAGCTCCTTTCGCTGACGGGGGACAAACGAACGCTGCAGGAGTGATTGTCAAAGCCGGAGAAAAGACGCTCAGTGAGCGCATCGAGGAGTATGTATTCGACAGGATAGGGGAATTCACCGCATATAACCCTGTTCCCGCCCAGACCGGCCCCCTCCCTTTCCTGATGGCGTCCGGCAAATACGTATATGAAAAGGCCATCGCGTGTCCTGCAAAATACTCTTTTGGCACGAAGATCCACATCGACGGACTGGGCATCTATATCTGCGAGGACAGGATGGCGCAGCGCTTCAGGAACAAGGAGAATTTCGATATCCTCATGTTCTCCGTAGAGGAAGCTAAAAAATTCGGGAGGCGGCTGCTGAGATTCAGAATCATCCCGGAAGCCGCCGCTGTCTCCTGAGAGGGAACACCATATACGGCTGCGGAAAGACGAGGCAATGGAAGAACTGATCCATCACCACGTCATGTACGATCAGGGGTGATGACGGGCGATCTCCCGCTGCCGCCCGGTCCATTCCCTGATCTTCTCCTGTATCCCCTCGCTCTCCTCCTTCAGGCTGTCGGCCTTATCGGCGACCACGTTGATAAGGACCTGAAGGAACGTTCCCGCATCTCCGCTCAATGAACGCAGCAGTCCGCCTCCTCCGCTCGCCAGTGCGAAGATGATGAACAGGATCCATACGACAAGAAACTTCCTCGCAATTCTCCCCATACTCTCTCCCCTGAAAGTCCGCCTTTGAGTAATTCTACACGGCGGCTGCGGAAGCAATGGGTGATGCAGATCACAGTGAAGCGCCTTTTCGTGTCACATACTCCCGCACTGTCACGAACAAGCCTCCGGGATGCAAGGAGACGGAGATCGGCAAGGGGAAAACGGCTGTCAGGAAAAGAAAGGGGGCTTGAGGAGGATATTCCTGCTTTCCAGGATTTCGATCTTCCCCTCCCCGATAAGCGTGCTCAGAATGCGGGTTACCGTCTCACGCGAAACCGAGGCATATCCGGCGATATCCTGGTGGGTAAGCCGCACGGTAAGAATGGTTCCCCGGCTGTCCTGCGCACTATGGTGCAGGCTCACCATCTTGAGCACTGCCCTCACCCTCTGCGCCGCTTCTGGCAAACTCAGCACTTTGAGCACCATCCATGACTCCCGCAGGCGGGCGCAGAGCAGAGAAATCAGCTGCTCACAGGCCTTTCTGCTCTGCAGGAGATACCCCTGAAAATCACTCTTCGATATGAGCACGATCTCGGAAGCCTCCATGGCCACCACCGAGGCGGGAGCGGTCTTCCCGTCGAGGAGCGCCATCTCCCCGAAAAAATCCCCTCTCTTATGTATCGCCAGAATGTGCTCCTTGCCGTCGGGACTGAAGTGGACTGCTTTCACTTTGCCGGAAAGGATTATGTACATATAGTGATGGGTGTCCTCTTCGGACAGGATCACCTTGCCCTTCGGAAAGAGCTTTTCATGGCAGATATGCCGCAGCGCCCCGAATTCCTCGTCGGAGAGACAGGCAAAAAGGGGAGTTATCCTCACCAACCTCTCATTCCGCGACTCCTTGCTCCGGGGCAGAAAGCGTTTGCCGGAAGGGATGGAAGGGGCAGGACGGGTGGAGAGAGCACGTTTCATCCTGCGGTCATCAGCATCGTACATCATGCTCCTCCTCTCAACACTGCTTCCCACGAGTGCCACACTGCGGCGAACAGCGGCTCCCGGCGGCTCTCTCCGGCTCTGCGGATGCGAAAAGCAGTGTCGTCATCAGCTCAAAAAGCATGCCCCCCTCTCTGGGGATGGCCGCACCGATCGTGACGCATTATATCACATTTCGGCGCGGCGGGAGAAAGAAATCCCAGGGAAGGGAAGCGGCCAGGTTCTATGGGGAGAGAGAAGCCTGGCCGCTACCGGAGAGGTATAGTGATTGTAGGATAAATATTTTCTATCGCCAGGGAAAGGGAAAATTCACCTCTTTCCCTAGAAGCACAGGGTTCCCTGCCCCATCGAGGCGAGGTCGATCAGGGTCATGGCACCTGCGGCGGTGACCCCCGGGATCAGGTCCGCATCCGTCAGTCCCTTGTTCTGCATTGTCTGGGCACAGCAC
>JADLDZ010000335.1 GCA_020846375.1 Nitrospirales bacterium
ATCCGGCGATTTCCTGCAGCGCTACACCTATACTCGCATCGATGAAAAAACCTCTCATCCCTTTGTCTTCCTCACAATGCACGAAGATGCGGACAAGAAGTGCCCCTTCGTAAGCGCCGAAGGGTGCACGGTCTACTCCGACCGGCCCGCAAACTGCAGGTACTATCCGGTAGGGCAGGCATCCCTGAAAAAAAGGGACGACACCGCGAACCAGGTGGCCACTGAAGAATTTTATTTCTTCGTGAGGGAGGAACACTGTCTCGGCTTCAAGGAAAAGGATGAGTGGACCATACGGAGCTGGCGAGATGACCAGGGCGTCGATGTCTATGACGACATGAACAGGGGATGGAAGGAGATCCTTTTCAGAAGGAATCTCACCGGTAACGAGCTGGATGAGAAGAAGCAGAAAGCTTTCTATATGGCATGCTACGACCTGGACAGATTCAGGAGATTCATTTTCGAAAGCAAGTTCCTCGATGCCTTCGCCGTTGAGCCGGAAAGGGTTGAAAAAATAAAGCATGACGAGGCGGAGCTGATGCAATTCGGCTTCGATTATACGAAATACGTCCTCATGATGGAAGAAACGTTGCGAAAGAAACAGTAGCGGGCGACGGTGATGCCTGCTCGCGGAAGCAGGAGGGGGGCAGGCCGATGTCCTTCTGCAGGTGCTATCCACCCACGCCGGCACTGCGTCGGCACTTCGCTTTCAACTGACCGCAGGCAGCAAGAATATCCTGCCCCTTGCTCTTCCGCAGGAGAGCGGTAACGCCCCCCTCGGAGAGAATTCGCTGAAACTCCAGTATCCTCTCCTCTTCCGGTCTCCGGAACTCCGCCCCTGCGCTGGAATTGAAGGGGATAAGGTTGACTTTCGCAGGAATTCCCCTCAGGAGCCTGACCAGTCGTCCCGCATCCTCCGGCGAATCATTTATTCCACCGAGCAAAACATACTCGAAGGTGATTCGCCTGCGGGGAGGGAGGGGGAACTCCCGGCATGCCTGCAGCAATTCGCCCAAGGGACAAATCCTGTTTACCGGCATGAGTGAGTCCCTCATCGCATCGGTCGTGGCATTCAGGGAGATGGCAAGGTTCACCAGGGGCACCCTTTCCGGGAGCACGCGGATCTTCGGAACGATCCCGGAGGTGGAGAGGGTAATCCTGCGCGGGGAGATCTTCATGAGCTCCGTGATCCGCCAGAGGGCCTCCACCACATGGTCGAAATTGGCGAGGGGCTCTCCCATCCCCATGAAAACAATGTTGGTAATCTGCCGGGGGATGATAAGCCTGCCCGCCGCAATGATCTGATCGGCGATCTCGTGGGGCATGAGATTACGCCTGAGCCCCAAGCTGCCGGTAAGGCAGAAGCGGCAGCACATGGCGCAGCCTACCTGTGAGGAGATGCAGAGGGTAAGACGGTCCTCATCGGGAATGAGGACGCTTTCGATAGTTTCTCCGTCTTCGAGGCCGAACAGGAATTTTTCCGTGCCGTCCCGGGAGATCTGCCGGTTCAGGAGCTCCAGGTTGCTGATGTACGCCCTTTCGGAAAGCTTCTCCCGCAGCCCCTTCGAAAGCTCGGTAATCTCCTGCAGCGACTGTGCACGCCTCTCGTATATCCAATGCAGGATCTGCTTCGCCCTGAAAGCGGGAAGCCCCACCTCCCGGACAAAGAGCTCCGTCTCCCGTTTTGACAGGGCCTTCAAATTTATTGTGCGCATTTTCCTCTCATAAGGATGTTTTGCCGGTCCGCCGTACTCTCCCTCTCCTGATTATATCACTATCCGCCCCATGAACCGGCAGGACAACAAAAAAGGGGGACTTGCGGTCCCCCCCGTCTTCAGCTCTGCTTCTCTATTTCTATGTGCCCATCTCCCAGCTCTGCAGATATTTCTTCTGCTCGGGGGTAAGGGTGTCGATCCTGATACCCATCGCCTTCAGCTTGAGACGGGCAATTTCCTTATCGATCTTCTCCGGCACGCTGTACACCGTTTTTTCGAGCTTCTTCGCGTTTTTCACCATGAATTCGGCACATAACGCCTGGTTCGCAAAGCTCATGTCCATGACCGCCGAGGGATGTCCCTCCGCCGCTGCGAGATTGATCAGCCTTCCCTCCCCGAGGAGATAGATCCTCTTGCCGCTCTTGAGGGTGAACTCCTCTACGAAGTCCCTGATCATTCGCCTTGCCTTGGACAACCTTTCGAGGCTCTCGATGTCGATCTCCACGTTGAAGTGCCCCGTGTTGCAGACAATCGCGCCGTCCTTCATCACGGAGAAGCAGTCCTTGGAGATCACGTTGATATCCCCGGTGGCGGTGACAAAGATATCTCCGATCTTCGCCGCCTCCTTGACGGGCATGATCTCATACCCGTCCATGGTGGCTTCGAGGGCCTTGAGCGGATCAATCTCGGTGACGATAACCCGTGCGCCCATTCCCTTCGCCCTCATAGCAACACCTCTGCCGCACCAGCCGTACCCTGCAACGACAAAAACCGAACCCGCAATGAGCCTGTTCGTCGCCCGGATGATGCCGTCCATGGTGCTCTGTCCGGTACCGTAACGGTTGTCGAAGAGGTGTTTGGTAAATGCGTCGTTGACTGCGATGATGGGGTACTGGAGTGCGCCGTCCGCCGCCATGGCCTTCAGCCTGATGACGCCGGTCGTCGTCTCCTCGGTTCCGCCGATGACGTCCTTGAGCAGCCTCTTCTCCTCTTTATGCAGGGTTGAAACGACATCCGCACCATCATCCATGGTAATCTGGGGCCCAAGGGAGAGGGCATCCTTGATGTGGCGGTAATACGTCTTCGTGTCCTCTCCCTTGATGGCAAACACCGAGATCCCCGAATTCTTTGCAAGGGATGCCGCCGCATCGTCCTGAGTGCTCAGGGGATTGGATGCACAGAGAGCGATATCCGCACCTCCTGCCTTCAGTGTCTCCATAAGGCTTGCCGTCTCCGTGGTGACATGGAGGCAGGCAACCACCTTGATTCCTTTCAGGGGCTTCTCCTTGCTGAACCTCTCGGTGATGCTCTTCAGGACAGGCATCTCCTGAGCGGCCCACTCTATCCGCAGCTTTCCTTTCTTCGCCAATCCGAGATCCTTCACATCGTGTTTTACCATTCGTTTCGTTCCTCCAAGCAAGTAGGTAGCAGAAAAGTAAACCGGTGGAGGGAGGGAGGGCGCCTCGCAGCGTCCCCGCTCGTTCCTCCACCGCTTCACCTTTCCACTTTTTAGTACAGTTTATTACAATCCCGCTTCCTTTTTCAGTGCCTCCGCCATATCCGTCTGCTCCCAGGAGAATTCCGGCTCAGTCCTCCCGAAATGACCATAGGCGGCGGTCTTCTTGTAAATAGGCCTCCTGAGATCGAGCTTAGTGATGATGCCCTTCGGCGTCATGTCGAAATTCTTCGTGATCAGCGCAGAGATCTTCTTGTCTTCGAGGGTGCCCGTACCAAAGGTATCGACAAAAACAGACACCGGCTCAGGGATGCCGATGGCATAGGCGAGCTGGATCTCGCACCGTGCCGCGATACCGGAAGCCACGATGTTCTTGGCGATATACCTCGCCATGTACGAAGCGGAACGGTCGACCTTTGAGGGATCCTTCCCGGAGAAGCAGCCTCCCCCGTGGCTCCCCACTCCGCCGTACGTATCGACGATGATCTTCCTTCCGGTAAGGCCCGTATCACCCTGGGGGCCTCCGATGACGAAACGTCCGGTGGGGTTGATGTGGTACACCACGTTTTCCTCGTCGAGAAGCTCCGGGGGCATCACCGGCTTGATGACCTTCTCTATGATATCCTCCCGCATCTCCTTCAGCGTGATATCAGGGCTGTGCTGCGTGGAGATGACTATCGTGCGCACTTTGTGCGGCTTCCCGTCCCGGTACTCGATGGAAACCTGCGATTTGCCGTCAGGGCGTAGGTAGCTGAGTACATCCTTTTTCCTCACCTCCGACAGCCTCCGTGTGAGCTTGTGTGCGAGCATGAGCGTCATGGGCATCAATTCAGGGGTCTCGTCACAGGCAAAACCGAACATGAGCCCCTGGTCTCCGGCTCCCCCGACATCGACTCCCATGGCAATGTCGGTGGATTGCTTGTCGATGGACGTTATCACCGCGCACGTCTCATAATCGAACCCGTATTTGGCCCGGGTGTAGCCGATATCCCTGATGGTCTCCCTCACAATATCAGGGATGTGGACATAGCAGTTCGTGGTGATCTCCCCCGCCACAAACGCCATTCCCGTAGTGACAAGGCATTCGCATGCAACCCTTGCCGTAGGATCCTGACCGATGATTGCATCCAGTATCGCATCGGATATCTGGTCCGCAATCTTGTCCGGATGCCCTTCCGTTACCGATTCAGAAGTAAACAAAAAATCCCTGCCATTTGCCATGGTTCACCTCCATTATGTATTGCGCAGGGCAAATAATGACATATCTGCCCGGAATAGTGTTCATAATCGCCGGGACGCGCCTATGGTGCGCCGGCCTGCCGTTATCTTTCCACCAGGATGCGGAGCATGCGCCGGAGCGGCTCAGCAGCGCCCCACAGGAGCTGGTCGCCGCAGGTGAAGGCAGCCAGGAACTGTGGCCCCATGTTCATCTTCCGCAGCCGTCCGACAGGCACGGTGAGGGTGCCGGTCACCGCGGCGGGAGTGAGCTCACGCATGGTGGCTTCGCGCTGATTGGGCACCACCTTTACCCATTTGTTATGCCGGGCGAGCACGTCATGGATCTCGTCCAGAGGCACATCCTCGGTAAGCTTTACGGTAAGCGCCTGGCTGTGGCAGCGCATGGCGCCGACGCGCACGCAGATGCCGTCGATGGGAACGGGATTCCCCTCGCGGCCAAGGATCTTGTTGGTTTCGGCCTGTCCCTTCCACTCCTCACGGCTCTGGCCGTTCTCCAGCTGCCTGTCGATCCAGGGGATAAGCGAGCAGGCGAGCGGAACACCGAAGAAATCCCGGGGATACGCATCGGAGCGGACGTGCTCGGCCACCGTGCCGTCGATCTCCAGAATGGCGCTGGAAGGGTCATCCAGCAGGCCCTTCACCGAGCCGTGGGCGGAGCCCATCTGTTTGAGCAGCTCGCGCATGTTATTGGCACCCGCCCCCGAGGCTGCCTGGTAGGTCATGGCGCTCATCCATTCAATGAGCCCCCGCTCGTAAAGCCCCCCCAGTGCCATGAGCATCAGGGATACCGTGCAGTTGCCGCCGATATAATTCCTGATCCCTTTCGTCAATCCGTCCTCGATCACCGTGAGGTTCACCGGATCGAGGATAATAATGGCGTCTCGCTCCATGCGCAGAGTGGAAGCGGCGTCGATCCAGTAGCCCTGCCAGCCCGCAGCCCGCAGCCTGGGGTAGACGTCGTTCGTGTATTCGCCTCCCTGACAGGAGACGATGGCATCCATCGCCTTCAACTCGTTGATGTTCTTAGCATCTTTCAGCGGCGGAGCGTCCTTGCCCACCCCGGGAGCCTTGCCGCCCACATTCGAGGTGGTAAAGAAAACCGGTTCAATGGGATCGAAGTCCCTTTCCTCACGCATACGGCCCATGAGCACCGAACCGACCATGCCGCGCCATCCTACAAAACCCACTCGCATCATTCTTCCTGCTCCCGATAGAATCTATTGCCCGTCTATAATACCACACAACCTGTTCTCCGGCAGGGTCGGTCGGACCGCAGGTGTCCCGCGCAGACCAAAAGCGGAGGAAAGGCTCTTGCTCCCTACACCAGATCCGCCACCATATCGCCGACTTCGGTGGTCGAATATCCCATGTTTCCGGCGGCCTGGCTCTTCATCTTCCGCATTACCGCCATCATCGCCGTTTCAATCGCCTGCGCGGCACCCGCCTCACCAAGGGTATCGAGCATCATCATCGCCGCGCCGATCGCCGCCATCGGGTTGATCACCTTCTTGCCGGTATATTTCGGCGCACTGCCGCCCATGGGCTCGAACATCGAAACCCCCTCGGGGTTGATGTTCCCGCCGGAGGCTACGCCGAGCCCGCCCTGGATCATGGCGCCGAGGTCGGTAATGATGTCGCCGAAGAGGTTTTCGGTAACCGTCACATCGAACCACTCAGGGTTCTTTACGAACCACATATTCGCGGCATCGACATGGTTGTAGTCGCGCTTGAGCTCTGGGTACTGCTTCGCTCCCATCTCCTCGAAAGCCCGGTACCAGAGATCACCGCAGTGGGTGAGCACGTTCCGCTTGTGGATAAGCGTGATCGGTTTTTCGGCATACTTCGGGTTCTTCGCATTCCGTTTCTTCTTCAGCTCGAAGGCGTATTTCAGGCAGCGGTCCACCGTGCGCCGGTCGTAGATCATCAACTGCGTGGCGATCTCGTCCGGGGTGCCGACCCGCGTCGCCCCTCCATGGCCCGTATAAATACCGCCCGTATTTTCGCGGATGACCACAAAATCGATATGCTCGGGACCTTTGTCCCTGAGCGGGGTCTCCACGTTTGGATAAAGCCGCACCGGCCGGAGATTGATGTACTGGTCCAGCGCAAAGCGTATCTTGAGAAGGATTCCGGTCTCGAGGATACCCGGCTTTACATCGGGATGCCCGATCGCTCCCAGAAAGATCGAGTCGAACTTTCCGAGTTCCCCGATGGCGCTGCCTGGGAGCGTCTCCCCGGTCCTCAGGTAGCGCTCTCCCCCGAAATCAAAATTCGTATACTCGAGGGTAAAGCCGAACTTCCGCGATGCGGCAGCGAGGACTTTCATCCCCTCCGCCACCACCTCCGGCCCGGTCCCGTCCCCCGGAATCACTGCAATAATGTAGGTCTTGCTCATGCCACAGCTCCCTTTAGCTTGTTCTTTGTCCACTCAATCAGGCCCCCCGCCGCTATCAGCTCCTGCATGAACGGAGGAATGGGCTTGGCGGTATAGCTCTCCCCGGTGGTGTTGTTCCGTATCACCCCGTTGTCCGCATCGATCTCCACGGTGTCCCCCTCCCTGATTCTCTCCGAAGCCTCGGGGGATTCGAAGATGGGGAGACCGATATTGAACGCATTGCGGTAGAAGATCCTCGCGAAGCTCTTCGCAATAACGGCCTGCATGCCGGCAGCTTTTATGGCAATGGGGGCATGCTCCCGGGAGGAGCCGCAGCCGAAGTTCTTGCCGGCAACGATGATATCTCCCGGCTTCACCTTGCCGGGGAAATCCTTATCCGCATCTTCCATGACGTGGCGGGCAAGCTCGGCAGGATCGGAGGTAGTGAGGTAGCGCGCAGGGATGATGGCGTCGGTGTCGATATCGTCGCCGAACCTCCAGACCTTTCCTTTCAATAACATAACCAACCTCCCTCGGATTGTTTCCGGAAAACTTTGTATAATAAACTTTCTATTATAAAAAGTCGGGTAAATAATTTCCATGAAAAAAGTAATTCTCCTCGCAGGTCCCACCGGGGTCGGCAAGACGAGCGCCTCCCTCCTCCTCGCCCGGTCCCTGCATACGGAGATCATCGGCTCCGATTCCATGCAGATCTACCGTCGTATGGACATCGGAACCGCCAAGCCCACCCCGGAGGAAAGGCGGGCGGTGCGTCATCACATGATCGATGTCGTGGAGCCGTGGGAGTACTACAGCACGGGCGAATATATAAGGAAAGTTCAGGGTATCATTTCCACGCTCCACGGAAAAGGGAAAATTCCCCTCATAGTGGGAGGTACAGGGCTCTACATAAAAGCGATGACGCGGGGGATCTTCCCCGGGCCTCCCACGGACCGGGAAATGAGGAACTCATTGCTGGAGGAGGAGAAACAGGCGGAGGGCTCCTTGTATGAGCGGCTGAAAGCCCTCGATCCCGGTGCGGCGGTGCGCATAGAGCCCGCTGATATACGGCGCATTATCAGGGCGCTTGAAGTATGCCTGAAGAGCGAGCGGCCCATGACGGAGTTGCATGAGGAACTGACCAAGCCGCTGCCCTACGACTTTATCAAGATCGGCATCACGCGCGATAGAAAAGAACTCTATGGGATAATTGACAAAAGGGTCGATGCCATGATGGAGCAGTGCCTCCTCGATGAGGTCCGGAAGGTGGTTTCCCTCATTTGTGCGAGGGGTCCGCTGCAGGAACTGAAAGACTATCCCTCCCTGCAGGCTATCGGGTACAAGGAGATCGCCCGGCATCTTTCAGGGGAACTCGGCCTCGACGAAGCTGTGGCCTTGGTCAAACAGCAGTCGAGGAATTATGCCAAGAGGCAGTTCACCTGGTTCAGAAAAGAAGAGGGGATACGGTGGATCGACATAACAGGTCTATCAGATCCCTCTGAAATACATAAAAAAATAGAAGCAGTTCTTTCCGCGCTATTATGATCCCCTCTATTTTCTCTTTTAGCGCCTGTTCTTTTTCCGGGATGCTTTCGCTATCTTTCTCTTCTTCTTTTTGATCTTTACCGCTTTTTTCCTGCTGTCGTCCGCCCTGTATTCCGGGATTTCGGACGGTGGGCCCTCGTTAAAGCTCGCCCACCAGGACATATAAGAATGTATGTCCTCCCTGTCGAGCTTTGCCCTCATCTCTTGTCTCGTCCGCTCAAGGACCTGCTCCTTGCCTTGGTGCAACATCCCCTCAAACCACTCGTAATCGATATAGCTCTTATCGATCAGCCTGTTCTCAAAGCCCTTCCTGATCGTATCCATCGCTTCTTCCGGATAAAGATCGGAAATGTTCGATGCAATGGAGCTCCAGAAATCGGAATCCTCCTCCGCTTCATTGCCGGTAAAGAGGGAAGTAAAGAACCCGATGGCCGCTTCACGGGTTATAGCGCCGTCGACTACGGCGTACACAATGGCATGCGCCGCTGCCCCGCGGCTGTAGACATAAGCCCCCCTGTCGAGGACAAGCTCTTTCAGCAGTTCAACGGATCCGCCCGAGGTGGCGTACATGATCCAGGAGAAATCCTCGGTGATCATATCGTTGAAAAGATCATCAAGGATGCCCTCCGGCAGCGCAGCAATCTTCATGATTACTTCATGTGCCCCCGCTTCCCGGAAATAACCGAGGAGGGTAAAGACATACATATTAGCATAATGGCCCTCTTCAAAATAACGGACGGGATCGGCGAGCAATTCCTCAAGATGCGCAATCAGATAAGGGGTGATTTCATTCCTGAGCGCAACAGCCTCTTCCATTGCCTCACGTTTATACGTACCGTCATAATGGTCGAGCTCGTCAAGGATACGCTGAATCCTTTCATCCATAGATGCCTCCTGCGCTCCTGTTGTTGACTGTTGACTTCCCCTTTTATCTGCGACAATGGATCAGAGCGCTGCCGCGCTGTC
>JADLDZ010000336.1 GCA_020846375.1 Nitrospirales bacterium
CGGGATAGCGCATTCCTTCTCCAGATGATGGAGCTTCTTGACGAGGCGCATCCTCACCTCATTTTTGTCCCTGATATCCGAAAAGAAGCATACGGTAATCCCGACCGAAGCAGCCAACACCGACAAGGGCCCCAGGTTGAAATACGAAGGCCCCACTCCATAGAGCCCCACGATAATCGCAGCGATTGCCCCCGCAATTATTGCGCCGAGGAGTGCGATCCCCGGTCCATCCTTCACCGTTTCGTCGGTAAAGACTTTCGTGTCTTCCTCGCTCAAGCTCCTTAAATACTGCACTTCCTCGATACTTCCCTTGAAGGCGGCGAAAGCAACGAACATGGCGAACAAAAACAGAGCCCCGCCGATTATCAGGACAGCCAGATACGATATCATAATATTCCTCCTTACCCGGGTTGTCCGCAGAGACCCCTAATGCCGCAGATCCTGCAGCTTCTGCAGAAAGCTTTCGTCGAACTCATCCGGCTGCACAAAAGTCCATACAAGAGGGACGACGAAACTGATGGCCAGAATGGACAGCGTTCCGGCAAACTCACCCTTTGCAAAGTAAATGGGCATTCCGATGACAATGGAGGAGATAATTCCCCAGAGAACGCCCTTCCCGCTCACTTTCTTCCAGAATACCGCCAGAATCAATGGAATGAGAACAGAGGTCTTCAATGCGTACGTCACCAGGACGATCGTGACAAAATCCACCCCCGTCAGGATCACGAGGATTGAGAGGATTCCCACAATGCCTACCGCGAGACGGGTATAGCGAAGGAGTCTCTTGTCGCTCACATGGGGATTCACTCTCTTCACGATATCGACGCTTACGACAGAGCTTGTCCCGATGAATGCGGAATCAAGAGTGGAGATACAGGCCGCCATGATCGCGATGGAATAGAGGATGACGAGCCACCCGGACAGCCCCAGGTGGGAAACCACGAAAGGACCGACGGCAGCGGCATCGCCGCCCATGGTTTTAAGGTCCAGGCCCATCGCGACCCCGACCAGGCCCAGGAGACCGAAGCAGATGGGAATCCCGTAAAACCATGCCCCGCCCCATAAGAAGATCCTGCTGACGTATTTGGCCTTGACCGCCCAGATCCTTTCCCAGAAGGTCTGGTCGCTCACCGTATTGGAAAGCAGGCCGAGGGCGAGCGTAATGCCGAACGCAATAGCTGTTTTCGGATCGCTCCACTGCAGGAACTCAGGCGGTTTCGAGCTTGAAATGGCATCAAAAACCGGACCGGGGCCCCCTACCTTCTCGAACACGGCGACAACCACAACGGCCGCGGGGATGGTAATAAGGAATGTCTGAATGGTATCGGTCACCGCCGAATTCCACATTCCCCCGATGCTCACATAGACAATAACGACAATTCCGGAAATAATGGGGACTACCCGCCAGTCGATCCCGTAGATGGTGGACATTACGACGGAGGTGCCCTTCAGGTTGATCAGTGCCATGATGAAGCAGCCGAACAGCATGGAAGCGATGAAAACATTGTAGAGGGCTTTATTGCCCGGGAAGCGGACCGAAATGTACTGACTGAGCGTATAGCCGTGAGGCATGTGTTTCCGGAGATAGATGCCGAACGGGATAACGGCGATGACCGCCAGGCCGTTCGGAATCGTAAACCACCAGAGGCCGGAAACGCCGAAGGTATATGCCTGGGCCGAGGACATCATCACCGCCATCGCCCATGTCCACGAGGCGATGACGGAGCTGACACCCAGGCCCAATCCGATCCTCCGGCCGGCGACGAGAAAATCGTGAGTACTTCGAACGAAAATGGCTCTGATCACCAGAGCGATGCCGATAAACAGCACGGCAAGTCCGAGGAATACGAGGTACGCATGCAGCGGCTGCAATCCCGAGGGCACCAACTGGACATCCAACATACACAACCTCCCTTCGTTGCGCTATGTTAAACTTCCATCCTGCCTTGCCCCTGCCGCCCGGAGAGAGTCGAGAATGAGGAAAGCCGTTTTTCCAAAAAACAACCAAGTCGTACACTGCGAGGGGATGCGCAGCTCCCGGGCCGGGCCGCATCCCCACACCATGACAGCATTAGTAGCTTGGCAAGTTTCCCTTTCCTTGAAACGATCTTACACCATCCGACACGAAAATACCACTTGTTCAGGCAAGGCGATAGGCGAATTGCCGCTTCCGGAGATGGTACCGTTTCGTCTCACGAAAGCTCATGGGTCCTTTACCGCTCATTCCCAGATACGCTTCCTTTACCTCCTCGTTGGCGCTCAGCTCCGCGGCATTCCCGGACATGACCACGCGGCCCCTTTCAAGAATGCTCCCGAAGTCGGCGTAGCGCAGAGCCACCGCGGTGTTCTGCTCCGCCACGAGGAAGCTTACCGCCTCCTTGCGGTTGAGGTCCTGCACTATCTCGAAAATCTCTTCGACGATCTGCGGCGCCAACCCCATCGACGGCTCATCCAGCAGGATCAGGGCGGGCCGCGCCATGAGAGCGCGCCCGATGGCGACCATCTGCTGCTCCCCTCCGGAGGTATACCCGGCCTGGCTCGTGCGCCGTTCTTTCAGGCGAGGGAAATAGGCGTAAATCCTTTCCAGCTCCTGTCTGACCTGTGAGCGGGCGACTTTCCGGACGTATGCAGGCACCAGCAGGTTCTCCTCCACCGTCAGATGCGGGAACACGAAGCGCCCCTCCAGAACCTGGATCAGACCGCCGCGCACCAGGTGGAAAGGAGACTCGTTCGTGATATCCTGCCCCTGAAATGTAATGTGGCCTTTCGTGATCTCGCCCCGCTCCGTGGTGATTATTCTTGAAATGGCCTTCAGAGTGGACGATTTGCCGGCGCCGTTCGCCCCCAATAATGCGACAATCCCACGCTCCGGCACCGTCAGGGAAACCCCTTTCACGGCGAGAATGACCGAGTCATACACGACCTCGATATTGTTCACCGCCAGAAGGGCGGTTACCGGTTCATTCGCCTCTATCATGCTCTCCTCCCTCCATTACTCTCATACGCAAGCCTGGCAGACAGGCAGGGCGGGACTCTTCGTCCCGCCCGCCTCAGTGCACCCTTTATTTCTTGACGTCAGCCAGGTCATACAGGACGTCTTTCGGATTATTACAATTGCGGGGAGTGATACCGTTCTCCTTGGCATACTTCTCCGACCGCTCATGGATAAGGCCCCAGATCTGGTCCTCATCCGCTTCGATCCATTTGTCGGTGATCGTCTTGAACTGCTTGCCGTCCCACTGGGTGAACTTCCCCCGGTGTCCGCCGGTGTGGTCTTTACAGGAAGTATATACATTCTGCATCATGCCCAGCACCCCGTACTCTTTCAGCTTCTCATCGGTGAAGTTGAGGTTTTCGAGTCCGTAGCGCTTGTACTGGCCGTTCAGCGGTATATCATTCCCGAACTTCGCCATTGCAACCCTCATGGCTTCCACATGGAAGATACCGGCGACCACGCCGAGGTTGTAGTAAACGCTCCCGACCTTGTCCTTGTCCGCCATGTTCCCTTCGTTCTTTCCGCCGGTGAGCCTGCCTTCATACAGGTCTTTCCAGAGCGTCTGGATCAGCGGCCAGTTTCTGCCGGGAGCCTGGGTGTTGATGCAGACGTATCCCTTGGCCGCAGCACCCGCCGGGATAACATCCGCTTCCGAGTTGCTCCAGATGTTGCCGATCAGCTTGGAGATCGGATAGCCCACTTTCGCGGCGGTCTTGATCGCGACGGGCACCATGACACCCCATCCGCGCAGGAAAACGAAATCGGGGTTCCACCGCTTCACGTTCAGCCAGATGGCCATCTGCTCGTTGCCGGGATGGGCCACTTCGATCTGCTGGATCTGATACCCGTACTGCTTCGCCATGGCGTTGTGGAAGTTGATCGTCTCCCTGCCATAGGCGGAGCCGTGATAGAGGACGGCGATCTTCTTGCCTTTGAGCTTGTCCATCCCTCCCAGCTTCTGGCCGGCGTATTTGACCATTATGTTGGCCTCGTCATAGGGAGTGATCTCGAGCGGGAACTGGTACGGGAAGATCCGCCCGTCCTGGGATGCGGTGTTGCCGTGATTCGGGGTGATGCTGGGGATCTTGTCCTTCTGGGTCTTCTCCTGAAGCGCATAGGCGATGCCCACGCTCAGGGGATCGTTCGCGGTCGCGCCGTACGGCCCTTTGTTCTTGTACCGCTCGTAGCACTCGACGCCGCGGGGGGTATCCCATTCGGTTTCGCACTCATCCCACACTATCGGCACTCCATTGATGCCTCCGTACTTCAGGTTGATCCATTTGAAGAGGTCGATCTCTCCGCCGTAGTACCCCGTGCCGCCGGCCGCATACGGCCCGACCCGGTAGCTTGCCAGGGGCGTATAGATGATCCTCTTCAGGTTGACGTTGTTGTGGTCCGTAAAGGACTTCCCCTTGGGCATCTTGAGATTTACATCCGCAAAAACCGCGGACGACAGCATCATGACGGCAAGTGCGACACACAACCCGATCGTTTTCCAGCCACCGAAAACCTTTCTTCCTGATAATCCCTTCATCACTGCTCTCCTCCTCTGATTGGGAATTTGGGATCCACTTTTCTCTCTGTTGATTTCACCGCCAAGCGTGGTGGTCTGTGGCGGCTCTCGTTTCCTCCCTGCAGCGCCAGCACTCTATCCTCCTGTAGAACACCTCCTTTCCGGTAAGGCCCGCCTGTTTCCGCCGGAGGCAACAGGCGCTGAAAGCATGCGGCCGGTCCGGTCTGTCAGTAGGGAAACGGCCACTTCCTCAGCTTGTCCTTCGCCCTCATCCACAAGCGCGCAAGCCCGTTCGGCTCGACAATCAGCAGGAAGATGACAAGGGCTCCGAAGATCATCTTCGAAATATTCTGAATCTGTGAGGGGTCGATGCCGTATTTCCCGAATGTGGTATTCATCCAGATGGGGAGCAGGAAGATGAACGCCGCCCCGATGAAGGCGCCCATGATCGTCCCCAATCCGCCCACCACCACCATGAACATGGTGGCAAAGGCAAGCTCGAGACTGTACGTCTTCGTATCGAGCAACTGAAGGTAGCAGTAGACATACAAGGAACCGGCAAGGCCGCAATAAAAGGAGCTGATCGCGAAAGCGAGGAGTTTCGTCCGCCCGATGGGGATCCCCATGACGTTGGCGGCAACCTCCATGTCGCGCACCGCCATCATCCGCCTGCCGGTGGTGCTGCGCATGAGGTTCTTGGCGAGGATGGTGAGGACGATGACGAAACCCAGCACCAGCAGATATTGGCTTACGGGCGTGTTGAAAACGAAATCGAATATCTTGAAAGGGGGAGGCTTGATCTCGCCTTGCGGGTTGTTCCGCTTGAACCACGTGACTGCGTCGAACAGCCACTGCACGAAGAAATGCGCGGCCAGAGTCGAGACGACCAGGTAGAAGCCCTTGATCCGCAGGCTGGGCAGGCCGACCAGCACACCCGCCAGTCCGGCGATGACCCCCGCCAGCAGCATGCTGATCGGGAACGGTATTTCGGGGATCCGCATCACCAGGTTATAGGTCGCGAAACCGCCGATGGACATGAACGCGGCCGTACCGAGCGAGAGCTGGCCGCAGTAGCCGGTCAGGATGTTCAGACCGAGGGCCGCCAATGCCAGGCTCAGGCTCGGGATGAGGATCGCGACGAGCCAGTAGTCGTTCGCGATAAACGGGATGAGGAAGACGGCCGCCAGCAGGAGCACCGCGATGATCAGACGGTCCTGCCTGATCGAGAAAACCTGCTGGTCGGCTGCGTAGCTGGTTTTGTACTGTCCGATCTCACGATAAAGCATGGTTATACCCTCACCACTGTCTTTTCTCCGAAGAGTCCGGAGGGACGGATCAGGAGGACGAGGAGAGCGAATGCATAGGGGATCCAGTTCTGGAGGCCCCACCCTATGATGCTCCCGATATAGATCTCGCCCAGGTTTTGCACCGCGCCGATAAGCAGACCGCCGATGATCGCCCCGGTAATCGAGGTGAAGCCGCCGAGGACGAAGACCGGCAGCGCCTTCAATGCCACGACACTAAGGGTGAACTGGACGCCCAGGCGGGCTCCCCACAGCATCCCCGCCACCAGGGCCACTATTCCCGCTGTGGCCCATACCACCGCCAGCATCCTGCTCATCGGGACGCCGACCGACAAGGCGGCCACGGGGCTGTCGGCGATCGAGCGCAGGTACAGCCCTGTCCGCGTCTTATTGAAGAACAACGCCAGGCCCGTGACCAGGACCGCCGCGATCCCCGCGGCGAACAGGTCGAACGTGCTCACCGTGAAGCTCCCCATAATAGCGAGCGCGTCGTCCGGGATCCCGAGGTCCAGCCCATGGACCTCTCCGCCCCATACGAACTGCGCAAGGCCTTCGACAATGGAGGCCAGACCGACGGTGGCCATGAACAGCGTGATGAGCGACGCGTTCACCAGGTGGCGCAGCGCCACGCGCTCCACGAGGATGCCGAGCAGCACCATGACGACCAGTGTCAGGACTATCGAGACTGCGAACCCGAGCCCCATTTCGTGAAAGCTGACAAAGGTCAGCGCCGCGGCAAGAACCATCGACCCCTGGGCGAAATTGAACACCCCGGACGCCTTGTATATGAGCACAAACCCTATCGCCACCAGCGAATACATCAAGCCGGTCAACAGACCGCTCACGAATACCTGCAGGAAAAATTCCATACTACCTCCCCGCCTGCTTTCCCCAGACTAATTATGGCCGATGAAATCAGCCACTGCACACTGCGCTGATATTCCCGTCTTGTCGGCTTTCGTGCCGAGGTACGCCGCGATAACCTCTTCGTTGCACGCAATTTCCCGCGGCGGTCCGTCCGCGATCTTGCGGCCGTAATCGAGCACGACGATATGGTCCGAAATATCCATCACGACGCC
>JADLDZ010000337.1 GCA_020846375.1 Nitrospirales bacterium
ACCCTCGAAATCTACGCCCCCCTCGCAAACCGGCTCGGCATAGGCTGGCTGCGCACGGAATTCGAAGACCTGAGCTTCAGGACCCTCATGCCCGAGCTCTGCGGAGATCTCGAGCTGAAGGTCGCCAGGCGCAAGGAGGACCAGGAGCGCTACATCGACGACGTAAAGAAGATCGTTGAGAAAAGGCTGTCCCAGGCGGGCATCCCGGCGAAGATAAAGGGCAGGATAAAGCATTACTATGGCATCTATCAGAAGCTGATGAAGCAGAAGATCCCCTTCGAGCAGGTCCACGACGTTGTCGGGCTCAGGATCATCACGGATACGGTAAGTCATTGCTATGACGTTCTGGGCATCATCCATTCCCTCTGGCCGCTGGTGCCGGGGCGTTTCAAGGACTTCATCAGCCTCCCGAAATCGAATATGTACCAGTCCCTCCACACCACGGTGGTGGGGCCGGGGGGCGACCGGGTGGAATTCCAGATCCGCACGAAGTTCATGGACGAAATCGCCGAGGAAGGCATCGCCGCTCACTGGAGGTACAAGGAAAAGGACAGTCTCGATCATAAGAACGCCCGTTTTATCGCGTGGCTGCGGGAGTTAATCAAGGACAGCTCGGATGCGAAGGAGTTCCTCGAAGCGGTCAAGGGCGAGGTAATCCCTGATACGGTGTACGTCTTTACCCCGAACGGCGACATCAAGGAGCTTCCGGTGGGGTCCACGCCCGTGGACTTCGCCTACAGCATCCATACACAGGTGGGGCACACGTGTATCGGCGCGAAGGTGAACGGCAAGATCGTCCCCCTCCGGTACAAGCTGGACAGCGGTGATGCGGTGGAGATCATCACCTCTCCCTCTCACGTGCCGAGCAAGGACTGGCTGAAATTCGTCGCCACCCAGCGCGCCAAGAGCAGGATCAAACAGTGGATAAAGACGGAAGAGACGAAGAAGAGCATAGAGCTGGGGACAAAGCTCCTGGAGGACGAGATGCGGCGCCACGGCCTGCCCCTCTCCCTCCTCAAGTCAGAAAAACTGGAGGAGGCGATCAGGACCCTGAGCCTGCAGAGCCTCGATGACCTGTATGCCTCTGTCGGATACGGAAGGGTCTCCGCCCACCAGGTGGTCAACAGGCTCATGCCGGAGAAGCCGGAAGAGGCGGTCACCCCCAAACCGCCGCCGAAGCCTCCCCGCGACGGCAAGAGCGTCATCAGCATCAGGGGTGTCGACAACGTGTTGTACCATATCGGCAAATGCTGCTTTCCCGTTCCGGGAGATAAAATTGCAGGGTTCATTACGAAGGGCAAAGGCGTGACGATACACCGGAAGGAATGCCACAACATCGAGAGGCTGGCGCTGAACGGCGAGAGATTGATCGAAGTGGAATGGAGCCATGATGCCGATATCACCACGACCGCCAAGCTCCATGTGGAGAGCATGGACAAACCCGGTATCCTGGCCAGCCTCACCGCCCTGATCTCCGCAGCCGAAGTGAACATCAGCGAGCTGAAGGCCAGTTCCACCAATGACAAGAGGGCGCTGCTGGATATTACCCTGGAGATCAGGAACAGAAACCAGATCACCACTCTTATCAACAAGATAAAACAGATGGACGGGATCCTGGGCGTCAGGCGCTGAAGGTCCGGAAGAAAAGCACCTGCCGGACGACAAATAAAAAGGTGGTGGCTGTCGCCCCCGCTTCGCTTCTGTTCCTGACACTTCAGGATATGGGGGTCAGGATCCACCACCTTGTTCCGCCTCTCTCTGATTTAAGAGTATAACGGATCGGAGATGCTGTCAAGGTTTTTCCCTGCCGCTCTCCCCGTCTCCTCTCTCCGGTCTCCATGCTGAAAAATACGCATTGTAGTAATTGTTACAGCGCCTGCTCCCTTTCCCGGGATACAGTAAAGCAAGAAGTCCTTTGCACGTCGGGAAGCTGGGTATTCCACCCCGCACTGCAGGGCGAAGGGAGCCGGCCGCCGGGGAAGGCCCTTAGGCCGGGAGCGTACGGTAGAACAAGAGCATATTCCATTAAAGGGAGGTAAAGAATGAACCCGGAGAACGCAAAAGAGGTGAGCACCATCAAGGACGTTGCAATCGAATACTGCGTTACCTGCAATTTCAGGCCCATGGCTGCCGTGCTGGCAAAGCAGGTGGAAATGGAGCTGGGTGTCAAGCCGGAGTTGGTGCCGTCGACGGTGAGCGGGGCATTTGAAGTCAAGACGGGCAACGAGATGGTCTTCTCCAAGACCCAGTCGGGGAGGTTTCCGAAACAGGGGGAAGTGCTGCAGATCCTGAAGAGCAGGGCAACGGGACAATAACCGTGATGCGGGGGGATTGTGTGTACAGTCCCCCCTTTCCCCTTGCGTTTCTGATTTTAACGTGAGAAAGGGGAGCCGGGAAATGAAGAAAAGAAGCGGTGACGAGAGCGCCGAAGTAATCCACGAAAAAGTGACAAAGTGGTAAAGCAGGCATTCCGATGAGCGACAAGCCAAAGAGAAACTGGGGCTTTCACTCACAATGGGGAGAGAGGGAGATGCCGATAAAACACAAGTTGAACAACAAACTGCTTCTTGCGGTGCAGGAGGGCGATATCGAGAAGCTCAAAAAAGCACTGCTCCAGGGCGCGGATGTCAACTGTCTGGCTGATAACGGTTGGAGCGCCCTCTTGTGGGCGGTCCACATGGGACGCCATTATGTCGTCGAATTTCTTGTGGAACGGGGGGCGGAGATAAACAAGCGGAACAAAGAGGACAATACCCCCCTGATATGGTCGGCATTCTGGAGACGGTATGAGACCGTGCGGTACCTCATAGACCGGGGAGCTGACATCTCTCTCAGAAACAAGAGAGGGAAGACCGCGGTCGATTACCTCCTTGAGCAGTGGGAGGACTCCTCCGAAAGGGAGGGAATCCTTTCCCTTCTCCGGGAGAGATACCCTGAAGAAGTGATGACGTGGCATCTCGATAACGGACTCAAGCTGGGAGGATGATAAGAAAGGGATAGTACGTACCGTATCACTCCTGCTCACAATCCTCTGGACAGTCGCGCCATGCGGCTGTTTTTTTTTGTCCGTGGTCTTTCTGTAAAATTACGGTTTATTGTCTATCTCCCTGCAGATGTCAGCAACCTTTTTGCCTTTAAACAGCTCTTTTTTGATCTCCGTATAATCGCCGTACCCCGATTCATACTGCAGGATAAACCGTGTCGCATTTACCAACCCCATGCTTTTGACAAGGGCATGCCATCCCGCATCTCGCAAAGCAGTTCCGGTTAATGTCTTTTGAGCGGTCTTAAGCACCTCTGAACACCTCCTTTAAAACAAATTCCAACGGAGTGCACACTTCAATTGTGAACATCCCCGGCTTCCTCTTTGCCTTTTTGATAATGCCGTCATCACAGGTTATGAAAAAATGAGCAGTTGATTCAGCGCACGCAAGGTGCAGCGCGTCGATAGGATCAATACCCGCATTTTCCATTACTTGCGCCCTTTGTTCGACTGCTTCTGTCAGGCGGATGGATTTCGACGCAACCGACAGGAAGCTTGAAACCCTCTCTTTACGTTCTGGGAAAGGATTGTAACTATTTTCATACCTCAAAACAGACGAACTGACGATGCTTATTGATCTTGAGATGGCCTTTTCCAGAATCAGAAGGAATGCTTCTGTTTCAAGTCGTACCCGTGTTTGATTCTGGTCATCAAAAGGCCTGTTGTAAACGCTTGTATCCAGATAAACACTTATTTTCGTTTTCGTCCGCTTCACGAGTAATTATATCATGCCCAAAAGCGAAAGAGGCAGGGAGAGTACCTGCGCAGGGAGCTGAACTTTGCCGGGATCGAGTTCAAGACCCATGTCAGCGAAGAGGGGAGGGCCGGGCTGGAGCAGGCGTCCGACAGGGTGACAGAGGCCCTGCGCTCTATCATGGCCTTTGACAACCATATCGGCGATCTGGTCACGCAGTTGAACCAGGAGGAGACAGAGGGAGGGGCCTTTGAGGGCGGTGGCAGGGTGGAGAAGCTCCTTACCCATGGTGATTTTGCCTCGGTGGTGCATAACTTCGTGAGCCAGTTCCTCGCCTCCACCAAGGTGGACACGGTGGTGGACCTTGCTGTCAGGGAGCTGGAGAAGGGCAGGAAGCCGGTCATCACCCTGATGAACACCATGGAGAACATGCTGGACTTCCTGGTGGAGGACATGGGCGTAAAAGTAGGGCAGCCGGTGGACGACACCTTCCGCACGGTGCTCAGGAAGGCCCTCGAAGGGACCCTGTACTACACCCGGACGGACAAGGCCGGGAAGAAGACCAGGAAGAAGCTGACACAGGAGCAGCTGGAAAAGTTCCCTGGCCTGCTGCAGGCGTATCACAGGCTGCAGGAGGAGATCAGTGGGAATGACTACGGGCTGCAGGCGTCCTTTATTGACGCGGTGAAGAGCAGGCTGCAGGAAAAGGGATATGCGGTGACGGAGATCACGGGCAGGAAATACTATCTGGACCATATCGGCGATAGGGCGATCCTGTCTGTCCGTCCGCCAAAGGCGATCAAGGACAGGAACGAGCCGGTGAACGGGTTCAATATCGGTTTCTATGATGTGATGATCCTGAACGCTGCAGGGAGCACGGGTCTGTCGCTCCACTCCTCGGAAAAGT
>JADLDZ010000338.1 GCA_020846375.1 Nitrospirales bacterium
AGGCCGGGAGAGGGGGTCCTGCAATGAGCTCTATGATTACCGGATTCTCTCGAACTCCGTCTGAAATTTATACCGGTCGCTCCTGCCGAGGAATCTCGTATACGCCACCCGCGTACCATCGGAGCTGAGGAGAAGCCGGTGCACCACAAGAACAGGGGCATCCTCCTCCATTCTGAGATTTTTCGCCCATTCCCCCTGCACCCGTGACACCTCGACGGTCTGCACCACCTTGAAGATCTTTTTGAGCCCCTTCTCCTGGAGGAGCGAATACAGGGAACTCCGTGCACTGTCGAGGCTCCCGAGGTCGGGAAGCATACGGGAGGGGATGAAGGACTCTTCGAGGTACTCCGGCTCACCATGCACCGACCTCCTGCAGAGGAGGTAATAGAGGGCGTCATCGGTCTTCAGATAGCTCCTTGCATCAGGGGCCGATTCCAGGATTTCCTTGAGCAGGATCTCCTTTTCCACCTCCACCTCTTCTCCGAACATCTCCTCGGTCAGCCGGGTCTTCATGGCGAGCCCCATGGCGGGCAGGACAGAGCTGACGAAGGTCCCCCTGCCCTGCACCTTGATGAGATAGCCCTCCGAAACCAGGTTGTGAATCGCCTGGCGGACGGTGATCTTGCTCACGTTGTACGTCCTGCAGAGCTCCTCTTCAGTGGGGATCCGGCAGCCTTTCTCCCATCCTCCCGCGTGGATCTCTTCCCGCAATATCCTCGTGAGCTGGAGATAGAGTTTCTCCTGGTCGAATCTGTCTACCGTTTTGTTGTGCAACGGTGGCATTTCATTTTGAATCATGCTGACATGATATTATAATGACATGATCGTGTCAAGCCATATTCCTGCTTCAGAAGCCCTTTACCCACCAGACACCCGCCCGCGCCGTAAAAAAGCCCCTGGACGGCCAGTGTCCTTCCGCGGTATAATGATGCATATTTGTTGCTGAACTCCTGCTACTGATCTGCCGATGCATACCGGTCGGCGCGGGTCCGTTCATGACAGGATACAATAAGGAGATGACCATGGCGGAAATGACGGTACGAATCGAGGGAATGAGCTGTCAGCATTGCGTTGCGAGGGTGAAGAAGGCCCTCGATGCATTGCAAGGGATATCCCGGGCCGAGGTGTCCGTCGGGTCCGCATCGGTGGACATCGACGAGGCGAAAATCAGGAGAGAAGATGTCGAGGCGGCGATAGAAAAAGCGGGGTACAAGGTAATCAGGTAGCCCCCGGCGACTGTATTCCCCCTCTTAGGGTAAGAGGGGGTGAGGGGGAGTCAGCCTCAATTTCATACATGACTATGTGACAATGTATCAGCTCCGCACCTCGCCTCCCGTTTTCTCCCTGATATATTCGACCAGGGAGGAGTGCAGGGAGTCGATCTCCTCGTCCCGCAGCGTCCTGTCCGCCGCCCGGTACCGAATGGTGAAGGCGATGCTCTTCTTTCCCTCGGGAATATTCCTGCCCTGGTAGACATCAAAGAGGATCGTATCCTCGATCAGGTCCGAGGGATACTCCCTGAGCCTGCTCATCACCGCGGCCGTTTCGAGGTCCGCATCGACCATGAGGGCCGTGTCCCTTTCGATGGGAGGATATTTGGGCAGGGGTTTGTACCTGACATCTCGTGAGGCAAAAGGTAAAAGAGCCTCCGTATCGAATTCGATGACCACCAGCGAAGGCTTCTGGGACTTGATGGCGAGGCGCTCGATCACCACCGGCGAAAGGGCGCCGATATATCCTACCTTCGCCCCCCCGAGGAGAATATCCGCGGACTGGCCCGGATGCAGGAAAGGCTCGTGCGATCTGACAAACGTGCAATCCGTAATCTTCAGGTCGTCGAGAACGGCTTCGAAAACCCCTTTCAGCACAAAGAAGTCCGGGGTGTCCTCCGGATACAGGGCGCGGGTCTTCTCCCTGAAAGAAACCGCGGCGAGACGCTTTCTTTCATCCGGCAGCAATTCCCCTCCCCTTCCGTTCCCCGGGCTTCCCCCGCACGCGGGATGTCCGTCGAGGAAGACCTTCGCCGTCTCGAACAGCCTGAACTCCCTGGTGCCGTGGGCCACATTGTGGACGACATTCCGCAGCAGCGAGGGGAGCAGGGCGGTCCGCATGAGGGAGTCCTCCACCTTCAGGGGGTTCTGTATCCGCACCGCGCGGGTCCGGGGGTCGTCCGCCGCGATACCGAGGATTTCCAGGTCCCGGACGCCCATAAAGCTGTAGTTGATGACTTCGGTAAAGCCGGACTTCAGGAAGGACTCCTTCAGGGCGGACCCGATCCTCTCCATGGTGCTCTTACGGAAGGATTCCCTGTCCTCTTCCCCCAGGACCGCTTCGGGCAGCACCGCGGGTATCCTGTCGTACCCGTATGACCGGGCAAGCTCCTCCATGATATCCGCATCGCGCGTGACATCCGTCCTGTACGCAGGGGGAGTCACGGTCATCGCATCACCGCGCTCCTCAACGGTAAAGCCCAGGGCGCCCAGGGAGCGCGAGATCTCTTCTCCCGGGATCCTGAGCCCCAGCACCCTTTCCACCTTTTCGTAGCGCACCCGTATCCCTGCTGGAGCGTATTTCTTCGGGTAGAGGTCGATCTTGCCATAGATCATGCCGTCGGCTACTTTTTTCATGAGAAAGGCCGCCCGGTCGAGGGCTTTTTTCAGCATCCTGATGTCCGTCCCGCGCTCGAAACGATAGGAGGACTCCGTCTTCACTCCAAGGGTCCTCGCCGCCTTCCTTACGGATACGGGGTCGAAAGATGCGCTTTCGATAAAGATGTCCCTGGTCGTCCCGTTGACCTCGGTCGCGCTCCCTCCCATGATACCGGCAAGGGCGATCGGCTCTTCCGCATCCCAGATGAGGAGAGCATCACCGGGAACGGCACGCTGCACCCCGTCCAGTGTGGTAAAAGTGACCTGTGCCCCCGCGCCCCTGATCATGCCGGGAGTGCCCACCCGTATGCGATGCCCCCGTATCGCATCGAGATCGAAGGCGTGGAGGGGATGTCCCAGCTCGAGGAGGACATAATTGGTGACATCGACCACGTTATTGATCGACCGTATACCGCATTTATCGAGCCTGTTCCTCATCCAGTCGGGAGAGGGGCCTATCGTGAGGTTCTTTACGATCCTGCCCGCGTACCTGCGGCAGAGGGCGGTGTCGAGAATATCGACATTGAAGTCCAGCTCTCCCGTTTCCGCCACGACATCATGCTCCGGAAGGGTAAGCCGGAGGCCATAGGCCGCGGAGAGCTCGCGGGCGATCCCCACCATGCTCAGGCAGTCCGCCCTGTTGGGCGTGACGTTCACCTCGAAGATGACATCCTCGCCGGTGCGCTCCAGTGCCTCCACTTCGAGGCCGGCCATGGTAAGCTTTTGGGCTGCAGCTTCGGGAGAGACGGTGAGGGGAAGAAAATCTTTCAGCCATTCAAACGGTACACGCATAATCACCCGGCATTCCAAACCCTTCCTTCCGGATCACAAGAACCGGCACGGCCGACCGGACAGGACCGCTCCTCTTCCTGTGCTGCGCACCAGACGGCTCGGAGATGCCCCCTTCCTCCTTTAGAATTGCTTCAGGAACCTGGTATCGTTTTCGTAAAACAACCGTATGTCGTCGATGGCGTACTTCAGCATCGCGATCCGTTCGATCCCCATGCCGAAAGCGAAGCCCGAGTACTCCTCGGGATCATAGCCCACATGCTCGAAGACCGCGGGGTGCACCATGCCCGCCCCCAGCACCTCGAGCCAGCCGGAGCCCTTGCACACACGGCATCCCTCTCCACTGCAGAGGATGCACCCGATATCGATCTCCGCCGAGGGCTCGGTAAAAGGGAAAAAGCTGGGCCGGAACCGCACCGGGGTGTCAGGCCCGAACATCCGGTGCAAGAAGGCTTCAAGAACGCCTTTCAGGTGGCTGAAGCTGATATCCCTGTCCACCATCAACCCCTCCACCTGGTGAAACATGGGCGTGTGGGTGATATCGGCGTCGCACCGGTACACTTTTCCCGGGGCGATGAAACGGACAGGGGGCTTCCTCTTCTCCATGCCCCGCACCTGTACCGGAGAGGTGTGCGTCCGAAGGACAACCTCGCTGCTGACGAAAAACGTATCCTGCATGTCGCGTGCGGGATGCTCAAGGGGGAAATTCAGGGCCTCGAAATTATAGTAATCGAGCTCCACTTCGGGCCCCTCCTCCACACTGAATCCCATCCGCACAAAGATATCCACAATGTCGGAAAGGGTCCTGCTGAGGGGGTGCTCCCTGCCGTGGGAGACGGCTTTGCCGGGCAGAGTGACATCAATGGATTCCGCAAGCAGCCGGCTTCGCAGCTCCTCTTCCTTGAGCCGGGAGTCCCGCGCCTCCAGGTCCTGCTCGATGAACACCTTCAGATCGTTGATTTCCTTGCCGTAGGCTGGCCTCTCTTCAGGAGCGATGGACGAGAGGGCTTTCAGCTGTGCGGTGACGAGCCCTTTCTTGCCGAGGTATTTCACCCTGAGTTGATTCGTATCGGCGAGACTGCGGGCCGCTTTCAGCTCATGGAGGAATGTCTCTTTCAGGTCTTCAAGCATGGATGAAAACGCTGCGTAGGAGCTGGGTACGGAAACCGGCGGGAAGACCGCCTCCCGCCCCTCTGTTCCCCCGCTTATTTCCTGGTCACCTGCGCTACCAGTTCGCTGAAGGCTTTGAAATCGTTGTATGCCAGATCGGCGAGGACCTTTCTGTTCAACGCGATTTCCGACTTCTTCAGCGCGCTCATGAACTGACTGTACGTCAGTCCCAACGATCTGACCGCGGCATTGATCCGCGCGATCCACAACGCCCTGAATTCGCGTTTCTTGAGCCTTCTGTCCTTGTACGCGGCGATGAGCGCCTTATCGACGGTCTGCACCGCGATTCTATAGAGACGGCTCCGTGCACCGTAGTATCCCTTTGCGCTCGCAAGGACCTTTTTATGATACCTCTTTGCCTTGAAGCCACCTTTTGCTCTGGGCATTTTTCCTCCTTGTCAACAGAAAATATTCCGGCAAAACTCTAATTTTCTATTCATTAAAAGAACTTACAGTTTAATAAATCGGAGATGCAGGCGTCAAGTTCAATTTGAGCAGGAGCGCGCCCTCCCGCCGTCGGACGGGGTTATCCCGTTCGAACGCAGGGCGGGACATACCCCCGGCTGCTTCCATAAAAAACTAAAACAGATACGGCAGCAATTTCTTGACGTTATCGTGCTGCACGTCGGGTACAAGAGCGCTCTTTCTCAGGTTTCTGCCCCTTTTGGCCGACTTGCCCGTCAAAAGATGTCCCTTATACGCCTTGCTTCTTTTTATTTTTCCGCTGCCCGTCACGCTGAACCTCTTGGCAGCGCCCCGATGGGTCTTCAGTTTCGGCATACTCTCCTCCTCTCTTTCCGTTTCTTTGCGTCTTTTCCGTATCGGCTCTGTATCGGCAACCGGGCACGGAATAACAGCAGACATCTCTACCGCCTGCCATGCCACGTCCGTCCCGTAGTGTCCGTCCGCTATTTACTGCTGCTTGGTGCGACAACCATGGTTATGTGATTCCCTTCCAGCCGGGGGTGCTGCTCGACCGTAAACTTTCCGGTCAGCATTTCGGTCAGTTTCCCGAAAACCCTCATACCTATCTCGGGCCTGACAATCTCACGCCCTCTGAAGTACATGATAACCTTCGCCTTGTCCCCTTCATCCAGAAATTTCCGTATATTCTTCACTTTGAGCTGGAGATCGTGCTCCGATATCTGGGGACGCAACTTCACCTCTTTTACATCAATGGTCTTCCGCCCCGTCTGCTTCTTGCTCATCTGGTACTTGTACTTGCCGAAGTCCATTACCCTGCAGACGGGCGGAGCGGCATTGGGAGCGACTTCCACCAGGTCAAACCCCTTCTCCCTCGAAATCCTGAGGGCTTCCTGGATGGTGACAATCCCGAGCTGCTCTCCCTCCTCGCCGATCAGTCTCACTTCCCTGGTCCTGATACCCTCGTTGACTCTGATATCTTTGCTTATGTCGACACCTCCGCTTTCAGCAACCTGCAGTCTGTACCGGTCGCGATGTCCGGCCTGCTGCCTGCTGCCCTTTGTTTTCAATCTCTTCTTTTATTATTGCCATAAAATCGTCCAATGTAAATGGTCCGATATTCTCGCCGCTTCTCTTCCGGACGGTAAGCCTGCCCTCTTCTCTTTCCTTGTCGCCTATTATAACCAAATAGGGTACTTTTTTGAGAGTCGCCTGCCGTATCTTGTAGCCGATCTTCTCGTTCTCCCTATCGATTTCAGCACGGATGCCCGCCCTCTTCAGCGCACGGTACACCTCCCCGGCATATTCGTCATGCCTCTCCGAGATGGTCAGCACCTCCACCTGCACCGGAGAGAGCCAGAGGGGGAATACCCCCGCGTAATGTTCGATGAGGACCCCGAAAAACCTTTCGAGGGAGCCCATCAGGGCGCGATGGATCATGATGGGCCGATGCTCCTTGCCGTCGCTGCCGCGATAGCTCGTATCGAACCGCTCCGGAAGGTTGAAATCCACCTGGA
>JADLDZ010000339.1 GCA_020846375.1 Nitrospirales bacterium
CCACCCCGCGGCTCAGATAGCAGGGGTCATGGTAGATTACCCTCTCCCTGAGAGCATGCTTCATCCGGAGCTTTCCCCCTTCCAGGGCCTCCACCACCTGCTGCGTGATGTGCCGTATCCGGAAGGGCAGTTCCCGGCCGTAAAATACCGGCCAGTCACGGCTCATCATGTTTACGCAACAGGGGCACGAGCACACGAGGGTCTTCACCCCCTTTGCCCTGTACCCCTCCACCAGTCTTTTAACCAGATCCTCCAGCATATCGTGCTGCCCCGCAATGAAAAGCGGGAACCCGCAGCACACTTCCTCCTCCGCAGAAAGCATGGTGAAAGGCTCTCCCATGGCATTCAGAACCAGGACATCTCCCCGCACCATGGGCTGTGCCGAATAGCACCCGGTGCACCCCGCGTAGTAGCCAACCTCAGACTCTTCCGCCACGCCTACTCCTTCGGGAAACCACGGCGTAAACCTGTCTCCGGCCGGCATATCGTAGGGGTTCCCCGTTTGCCTCACCACTTCCGGCGCCTTCACCTGCGCCCCGAGGGGCCCCAGTCCCCGTCTCACCATCTCCTTGCGCATCATGGGCCACATCCTCTGGGTGAATATCCCCACCGTGCAGTTCTGCCCGCACGCCCCGCAGGTGGTGCATTCATACACCGCTTTGGTGAAGTCCTCAAGGAGGCGTTTGTCGAGTTCCCCGGGTCCGAACAGCCGGGCCTTGAGTCCTTCGGTGGCTTTAATGAACTCCCGGAAAACCCGGATCTTCTCCGGCGGGGAGATGGAAGGGTTGCCTGCCACGTCCTGCACCGGGCAGTATTTCAGGCACTCTCCGCACCGTGTGCATGCATCCAGCTCCACCAACTGCATGGGAGAGAGGCATTCCGTAAATTTATTCCGCTCCTTATTTTTCATGATTCACCGCCACACAATTCCTTTACTTCATGTTCGCTCTTCTCTTCTATCCGGGGAATCCTTTCTTTCCCATGGATCACCCCGCGAAATCCTTCTTCCCTCTGCCGGGCGTCCAGGAGGGAAAGGGGTGCTGCAAAGACATGGGTGGGCAGAAAGGCTACCAACACCAGGAAAAGAACAAAGTGGATGATGAAAAGCATACTGTCCGGCGCAGCGGCGGGCCGGAACGTCACGATCCCCAGCGCGAAGGCCTTTACCGCAGCAACGTCGGTGCGGTAAACAGTCTTCAGGAGCAGCCCGGTGATGCCGAGCAGCACCAGGAGGGAGAGGAGAAAAAGGTTATACGGCGAGATATATTTCACCCTCTCGATGAGGAGCTTTCTAACCAGGATATACGTCAGTGCCAGGAGGAATACGTATCCTGCGAGTATTCCCAGGGGCTGGATCGCCTCCACCCATCCGGGAACAGGCTCCAGGAAATAGCGCAGATGACGGAGCACGATCAGCACGAAGGAGACATGGAATGCCAATTCCCCTGCCCAGAGGGCATCGTTGACCGTAAGGAGCCGCCTGAGAGAGATAATGTCGACCGCGGCCTTCAAAAAAACCAGGGGAGACATCCTGCCTCGGTGTACGGCTGCCCTGTTACGCTCATCCTTCATCCACACCACCGCTCTCCAGACATAGGACCCCAGAAAAAGGGCCATTACCACATAATAGCCGAAAGAAAGTACAATGCCGACTGCTTTCATCTTCTGCACACCTCATCCCTTTTTCCCGAGCAGCCAGCCCTGGAGCAGGGTAATCAGGGCGGGCAGGTAGATGAGGGTCATTACGGCACTCAACAGCATCATGCTGACGATGAATGCCCCCACAGTGACATAGGGGGTAAGGGGCGCAAACAGCATGACGGCAAAGGAGGCCGCAAAAAGGATCGCGTTTCTCATTATCCCTTTGCCGGGACGGGCGGCAGTCCAAAGGAGGGCATCCGCCATAGTGTTGTCATGCTTCTCCGCCAGCCTCTGCTTGAACCTGCTGATGAAGTGGATGGAAAAGTCCACCGCCATGCCGAGGGACAGGCAGGAAAGCACCGAGATCGGCATATCGAAGTCTTTCCCGGCAAAACCGACAACCCCGTAGATAAGCAGGATGGTGAAGAGAAGGGGAGTGTACCCCACGGCCGCCCATTTGACGGAATGGAAGTTAAAAGCAAGGATGACAAAGACAACGACCAGGGCGAGGAGGAAGCCCTTTACCATATCCCACAACACCTCGTCGTTCCACACGAGGTTGAAATACGCGGTACCGGCGGGCTTCAGGTCGAGCGGGAAGGGATTGGCCTTTTTATACGCATCCACCGCCTTCATGACATCCCGCATCGCCTGGGCGTCCCATGTCTTGAGCTGCACCCATACGTTCGCCTTTTTAAACGGATAATCGACGACATTGTCCAGGTCGGAGGGCTTCGCGGACATGGAGAAGAGGAAGAGATACTGGCCTATCATCTCCTTCGTCCCGGGCACCGCATCGTATTGGGGATCGTCATCATGGAGGACGCGGTTGATCCTCTTCACGTAATCGACCACGGACGATGTCTTCCCCACTACCGGCAGCTTTTCGAGATGGCGCTGCAGGCCCTCTATATAGCGCATCGCTTCCGGCGTCTTTATGAAATCGTCGTCTTTTGCCGTTGCTACGATATATCCCAGGGAGGTGCCCCCTAGAGACCGGTTCATGACGGTATCGGCGACACGGACATCACTGCCCTGCCTGAACCACTCCACCATGTTGTTGTTGACCTCCATCCGGGATATCCCGACGAGTGCCGCCACGCCGAGGACAAGCCCGACCGCGACGGTTGCCCTCGGGGCATGCGTCCCCAGACCGGCGAGCTTTTGCAGGAAGTGTGACGTCCTGCTCGTTCCGACGTCCTCCGCCCGGGAGATCTTCTCTATTTTCTCCTCTTTCACGAAGGTGAACATGGCGGGGATGAAGCTGAAGCTCAGTACCCGCAGGGCCAGGGTGCCGAAGGCGACAAGCCCTCCGAAAACCTTCACCGGGATGATGTTCATGAACAGGAGCACACCAAAACCGGCAGCCGTCGCCAACGCCGTATAGCGGACCGGGCGGCTTACCGCGCGCATCGTCTCGATGATGGCGGCCTTCTTATCCTTCCTCTCGCGGTAGCGGAAGTAGAACTCGTTGAAGATATGAATGCTGTCCGTGGCAATCGCCATCAGGAACACAGGGGCCATGGAGCTCATGATATGAATGGGAAAGCCCAGTCCGATAAGAAGCCCCATGCTCCAGATAATGCTGATCATCGCATCCATCATGAGGGTGACGGAAAGGAAGAGGTCCCTGAACATGAGATACCGGACAAGGAGCATGACGGCACCCGCTATCGGAGCGAAGACAGCCATCAGCTTGAACATCTCCACCCCGAAGGTATCCCGGGCCACGGGGTCGCCCGCTACATAGTACTTCTCCTCCCCTTTCTCTTTTGCCGCAATCTCTCTTATTCTGTCCGCCACCTCCTTCCCGTTCGCCCCCTCTTCGAGAGGAACGTAGATGGCGGTGGTCTTTCCATCTTTCGAAATGATACGGTCGATGAAGAGGGGGTTCTCGAAGAGTGTCTTCCGCAGCGCTTCCATTTCCTTGTCCGTCTGCGGGATTACAGTCAAAAGGGGCC
>JADLDZ010000340.1 GCA_020846375.1 Nitrospirales bacterium
AGTAGGCGTTTATCACCCATTTGCCGTCGAACCGCGAGATATCTCCATAGACGGCAAAGTCCGCCTGCACTTTTTTGGAGACTCTCTCCACCAGCTTCGGTTCTATTTTCCAGAGTACGCCGGCGGCAGTACCGAATCGCCTTCTCTCGGCCCAGCCAAAGGAGGGCTCCACCTCCAGAATCGCCCTCCTGACGACCTCCGGGGGTATTGTTTCGATGAAGTCCCTTGTGTCCAGTTCCGCCTGCACCACGGAAGACAGACGCGTATCGATTTCCCTGTGAGAGGCATCATTAAAAGGGAAGACGGTGATCCGTATCTTCCCTGTGGAGGATTCAATACGGGAAGATGCGGCCCGGGACACGCCCGCCATCACGATAAACACAAGCAGGAGCAGGAGAACTTTCCGCAGCATGATAGAAATTATACCATCACCCGAAAGAGACCATGAAGGAAAACCGTATGCCTCCCCTCCCCAAGCACCCTGTTTTGGTATATAATTAAGCAAATTATATTTTCACATTGGAGGGATATCATGAAATTCGAACTTGAGGGGACACTGCTGAAGATGATTCCGGAAAACGAGCAGGAGAAGGCAGAACTGAACCAGGTATGGACGATCATTATCGGGTGCGTCAGCGAGGGCAAGAAACTGGTGCCGGTAGGAGAATACCTGCCCGGTATAAAAGAAGTGGCGACGTTCAACATAGAGTAGAAAAGCAGCGCTTTACGCGGGCCGGACCGCCGGTCTGGAGCAGTTCCGGCCCCTTTTTTTCGGGCAGTCCTTCAGTCTGCGTCGCTTTCGCCCCTGCGAGGCACGCTGCCTCTCAGCTCTCATTCGTAGACGTCGATCTCCAGGGAGTCGGCCACCAGCACCGCCAGTGCCATGGACAGCTCCTCTACATCATCGACACCGGAAATATTCCTCTTCAGCAGCTCATCATGGAGCGCGGAATGGATTTTCTCGAATTTCTCCGTGTGGCTGCGTCGCGGGTTGATGGGACATTGCGGCATGGCGTCCTCCTTTATAATGGAATGAGTATAAAAAGAACATTTGAGGAGTGTCAAACGGCAGGGGGCTCAATGCGGCGGAAGAGGAGCTCCTTCAATTCCTCCCTGTCATCCACGAGGAAATCGGGAGTGCAGGAGGAGAGTTTCTCCCGTGTCTGGTAGCCCCAGGTAACCCCTATCGTCAGCACCTCCGCTCCCTTCCCCGCTTCCATATCATGTGTCATGTCACCGATATATACCGTTTCGCTGCTGAGGAAGTCCGCCGTCTCCAGGATTCCGCGGATCGCCCCTGTCTTGTCATGCACGCTGCCGTGCACTGCAATGAACCATCCCTGCAAGCCGAAGCCCCGCACCTCCTGTTCGAGCTTTTCCTGCGGATGGGAGCTGAGGATCGCCATCCGCACCCCTCTTTCCCGCAGCAGGCAGAGCAGTTCCCTTACCTGGGGGAAAAGGTCCGGCTCCTCCCCCCGACTGATCTCATCGAGGAAGAGGGAGCGCAGCTCCTCTTCTGACAGGGAAACGAATTTGTTGTAAAAATCCATGTAGGGGAGGGTGAATTCCCTCCGGTACGCCTCAAAGGACAGGGGCTCCACTCCGAGCCGCCTGAATACGTTCATGGTGGCGGTATACCCCTGCACCAGGTCATCGCTCAATGTCCCCGACCAGTCGAAAATGGCATTCCGTATCTTCATGTACTCATTGTAGCGAAGCGGTGCAGGGAAAAGGAATCCCTGTCCCGCTCGCGAACTTGACTCCCGCTCCCGAGGGGATACAATTAAAGTAAGAAAACGGAGGTGCCTGACGCATGATCGTACTTTTCGATACCCTCGGAACACTCTTTTCCTTTGACAGTGTCAGCAGCGAGTGCCGGAAACAGGGAATCCCGGAGGACATAGCGGAGCTTTGGCTCCCGGCAATGCTCCAGACTTCCATGGCGGCAACCCTGTACGGCAGATATATTCCCCTCGGCGATGCCGCTGCGGCAAGCCTGCATCAGGTCATCGAGGCGAAGGGGATACCCGGCGCCGCTATCACGCCCCTCCTCGACGCGCTCTGGCAAGCAGAGCCGCGGGAGAGTGCGCGTGCATGCCTGCGCACCCTGCGCACGGACGGACACCGGCTGGCGGTCCTCGCGAACGGCAGCACCCAGGCGACCCATTCCCTGTTGGAAAAAGCGGGGTTCACCTACTTCTTCGACCATATCTTTTCGTGCGATGCGGTGGCTGCCTGCAAGCCCCATCCCGCTCCCTACCGCATGGCAGTGGACCGGATGAACACCGTTCCCGCGGATGCGTGCCTCGTATCCGTCTACGGGTGGGAGGTGCAGGGGGCTGATACCGTCGGACTCGATACCATATGGGTAGCGGAGGTCGAGAAACGCTGGCCGTTCCCGGGCACTCCTCCGGGTCCCGCCGCCTACACCCTCTCCGAAGTGCCCGGGGCGCTCGCCCGCCGGCTTACTGCAGCCATTTGCTGAGCGCAGCCGGCAGCATGCGAGAGAAGGAGCCGCATCTCCCTGCCCTGCCTATTTTCTCCGAAAGTCTTCCCGGTCCGCGCAGGAGAGGAATTCTTTTACATTGCGCAGGGGGGTAGCAAGGGGCAGATCGCAGGAGGGCATAAGGATGTACCGCAGAAAGGGATCCTCCACCTGGGAAACACACTCGGAAACAGCCCGGCATATGCAGTCGGGGTCTCCCTTCTCGATCACGTCGATAACAGGGACGTTCCCGGCGGTGACGAGGCTCTCGTGGTACAGGTCGTATGCTTCGCGCAGGGTCACATGGTCGTCAACGGTAATGCAGTCGGCCCCGGTAAGCGGGTAGAGGGGGAGTTGGGAGCGGATTTCTCCGCATTGATGGAGGAAACACCGGATACCTCTCTGTTTCATGTGCTCGAAGAGCCTCCTCTGCAAGGGCAGGATCAGCTCACGGTACTCCTCGTTGGGCATAAGAGTGGCTGCTCCTCCCGTGATGGAGATCCCGTCGACCAGCCCTCGGTCGATGAGGAGGTCGAAAAAAGCGGTGGAAAGCCGGAGCCCCAGTTCTCCCACCTCCCGGATAAAGGCACTGTCCGCCGCCAGTTTCTCTTTGAGCAGATCCCAGTCGCACAGGATCATCGCCCAGGTGAACGGTCCCCAGGAGGTGGCGCAGAGAAAGCGCCCGGGAAAGTTCTCCCGCATCCGGTCGATCATACGGACCAGCGCCATGGTATACGGCGACCGGGAAAGATCGATCCGTCCGCACCGTTGTACGTCCTCCCTGGTATGGAGAATGGGGTGGGAGAGCAGAGGAGCCTGTGCCCCGCGGAAGGCAAGCGTCCCACCGATGGCTTCGGCAGGGAAGGAGTTGAGCCCCGAGCCGAGGAAGAGGATATCGGTATCCAGCCCGCTATAGAGAGAAGAGAGCGCCCCGGCAAAGCGATCGGCGTCTCCCACGATTTCCTCGATGCGCAATCCGGACTGCTTGTAAGCCCAGAGCCCGCCCCCGAAGAGGGCGCGGGGCAGCCGCTCGCTCCGCTGCCCCTCCATCGTACGTCGAATGATTTCCCGGCTGTTCCCCATTGTCTCCTCCCTGTTCAGAATAGAGCGCTCCCGCTCAAATCCTCCGTCAGTGTCTGAACGCCCTCTGCCCGGTAAAGAGCATGGCCACCTTCGCCTCGTTGCACGCCTCGATAACCTCGAAATCCCTTTCGGAGCCTCCAGGCTGCACTACTGCGGTGATCCCCTCCTTTATGCCCACCTCCACGCCGTCCCGGAAGGGGAAAAAGGCGTCGGACACCATGGTGGATCCGAGAAGGCCGCCCTTCGCCATTTTCGTCTCCTCGTCGATCTCGTGCAGAGCGGCACTGTCCCGTACGCCACGGGAGGCTTCGAATTCGAATGCCTTGTATGGGAGCCCGTACTTTCTGAAGCAGAGTGCGTCCGCATATTTGGTATAGGCCTTGAAAACGGCTATCTCCGCCACCCCTACCCTGTCCTGCTCGCCGGTGCCGATCCCCACGGTAGCACCGTCCTTCACATAGATGACGGAATTGGAGGTGATCCCCTGCTCCACGTTCCAGCCGAAGAGCATGTCTTCATACTCCCTGTCCGTGGGCTGCCTCTGGATGCCATACTCCTTGCCTTTATAGGTGGCCTTTGCAGGCTGGAAGTCGTCCCTGGTCCGGATCCTGTTGAGGGGGGACTGCTGGACAATGATTCCCCCATCGATCAGCGATTTGAAATCCACGAACCGGAAGGAGCGGTACTTTTCAAGCTCGTGTATCCTGCCGATCCTGACGATCCTGAGGTTCTTCCGGCGCGCGAGGATCTCCACCACCCCCTCTTCGAACTCCGGGGCGCCCACCACCTCGAGATAGTTGCCGCTCACCATTTCGGCGGTCGCCCTGTCCATGGCCCTGTTGACCACGAGGCAGCCTCCGAAGGCGGCGATCCTGTCCGCCCTGTTCGCCCTGTCGTAGGCCTCGGCAACAGTCCCCCCATAGGCGGCCCCGCAGGGGTTGTTATGCTTCATAATGGCAGCCGCGGGCCTGTCGGAAAGGAATTTGAGGATGTTCAGGGCATTATCCAGGTCGGTAAGGTTGGTCTTCCCCGGATGTTTTCCCGCCTGGATCATATCGGCTTCGGTAATGCTGCTCACCAGTCCGTTGCCCGGCGTGATAAAGGCGCAGTCTCCCAGGACAAGATTTCCGTTCACCAATTCATAGAGGGCTGCCTGCTGGTCGGGGTTCTCCCCGTAGCGCAGACCCTTTTCGATCATTTCTCCCGTCTTCTCGTCGGGGATCTTCCATGCCCTCTTCCGGTACAGGAGGGTCTGGCCACCGAACTGTATGGTCATTTCGCCGGGAAACGCATCGTCCATTATCGTGCGGTACATTTTCTTCAAGTCAGGCATGGGGCCTCCCTAAAAGAGACAGAGTGGAACTGCAGTACGCTACAGGCAGCC
>JADLDZ010000341.1 GCA_020846375.1 Nitrospirales bacterium
AGGCGTCGTCCACGGTCAGGTCCAGGACGTCGCTGATACTCTTTCCCCGGTACGTGACCCGCAGGGCCTCATGCTTGTATCTCCTGCCCTTACAGTCCTCACACCGCACGAAAACATCCTCGAAAAAATACATCTCCATCTTCTGGAAACCCTCGCCCTTGCAGGTCTCGCACCTCCCCCCCGGGATATTGAAGGAGAAGAACCCCGGGGTGTACCCGTAGATCTTCGCTTCGGTCTGCTGGGAAAAGAGCTTCCGGACCGAGTCGAAGATCTTGAGATACGTCAGGGGGTTGGAGCGGGGGGTCTTGCCGATGGGGCTCTGGTCGATGAGCCGGACTCCCTTTATCTTTTCCAGGCCGGTTATGCCTTTGTGGGGAAGCGGCTGCTCCGGCTCTACCCGGAAATGACGCGCCAGGGCGTTATACAGCGTCTCCACGACAAGGCTGCTCTTCCCCGAGCCCGAAACCCCCGAGATGACCGTCAGCGTCTCGAGGGGGACCCTGAGAGTGACGTTCTTCAGGTTGTTCCCCGATGCGCGCTGCAGGGTGAGAAAAGAGATCCCCGAGCCCAGGGCGCGGGAACCCGGAAGCTTCTTCTTCGGCTCCGCAGCGGGTTTCCCGTTGCTGCCGCTCTTGATATACCGCGCGGTCAGCGTATCGGAGCGGAGGAATTCGTCCATGGGACCCGAAAAGATCACCTCGCCCCCCTGGTATCCGCCATAGGGGCCCAGCTCCACCACCCAGTCGCTCGAAGAGATGATATCCTTGTCATGCTCCACCACGATGATCGTGTTTCCGTGGGAGGACAGCTCCCGCATGATCTCCGCAATGCGCCGCGTGTCGCGGGGGTGGAGCCCGATGGTCGGCTCGTCGAGAACATAGAGGGTCCCGGTAAGGGCCGAGGCGAGCTGGTTGGAGAGGTTGACCCTCTGGTACTCCCCTCCCGACAGGGTCTTTGCCTGCCTGTTCAGGGTGAGATAGCCGAGGCCGACCCTTTCGAGGAACCGGAGCTTCATCATGATCTGCTGCAACGCCTCCTTCGCGATGTCCCTCTGCAGGGAAGAAAGCGGGAGAGCCTCAAACCACTGCAGGACCTTCGTCACCGGCATATCCGTCAGCCCGGCGATATCCACGCCGTCGATCGTATAGGCAAGGGCATCGCTGCAGAGCCTCTTTCCCCCGCACTTCGGACAGGTCACCGGGCTCCGGTACCTGCTGAGGAGCACCCGCACATGGAGCTTGTACCTCTTGCTCTCCATCTCCTCGAAGAAATCGTCGATGCCGTAGAAGTGCTCGTTTCCCTTGAAGAGCGCCTCCTTCTCCCGCTCCGTCAACGCTTCATAGGGCGTCGCCACGTCGATTCCCGTCTTCCTGGCTCCTTTGAGCATCTGGTCCTTCCACCACCGGTAGCCGGGCTTCTCCCACAGCTCGACAGCGCCCCTGGAAAGCGGGAGTGCCTTGTCCGGCACGATCAGCTCCTCGTCGTAGAGAAGGACATTTCCGAACCCCTTGCACTCGGGGCAGGCGCAGACCGGGTGGTTGAAGGAGAAGAGGATCGGGGTCGGCTCCGGCAGGGAAACGGCGCAGTAATCGCAGGCATTCCGGGAGGAAAACCGCAGGATGAGGTGTCCGTGACCGCCGGCTCCGTTCTCTTCCGACTTCGGCTCCGCCTCCTGGAAGACGATCACCTTGATGTTTTCCTTCCCTTCCCTCCAGGCCATCTCGATGGAATCGGAAAGACGCAGCTCATTCCGTATCACCAGCCTGTCGAGGACCACCTCGATCCTCCCGGGGGGGATGGTGGACAGATCAGTCATATCGACAGCCTCCCCCCCGTACCAGAGGCGATGGAAGCCCCTCTGCCGAAGTGATTCCACCGATTCCCCGGTCTCGAAGAGAATGACCGCCTTCCGCTCCTGGTGCCTGTCGAGAAGCTCGGAGATGATCTGCGAAGGGTCCCAGTTCCTCACCTCCTTGCCGCACAGGGGGCATGAGGGGGAAGCGATCCGCGAATAGAGCACCCGGAACAGATCGTACAACTCGGTAAGCGTGCCCACGGTGGAGCGCGACCCCTTCACCGGGTTCTTCTGCTCCAGTGCGATGGCGGGTCGTATATTGTGGATCGCTTCCACATCGGGCCTGTCCAGTTTCTCGAGGAAGAGGCGCGCATAGGTGGAGAGCGACTCGATGAAACGCCACTGTCCTTCGGCGAATATGGTGTCAAAGGCAAGGGAGGACTTGCCCGATCCCGAGACTCCTGTCACCGCAATGACCCGGTCGTGCGGAAGCCGCAGGGTGACATCCTTGAGGTTATTCTGTTTCGCGCCCTCTATGATCAAATCACGGTGAGACATCCCCATAGTGTAACATTTTCGGCAGCGCCGGAAAAACAGAGATACCGCACGGAACAGGAGAGAGAGCTCCTTCAGCATCCGCGGGCAACACCTCTCCCGTTTATTTTATAATAAGAGGATGCAGGACACCCTTAAACAGAAGGTCCTTACCGGGAAGAGACTGACCGGCGAGGAGGCGGTGGCGCTGTTCCGGAGTGATGACCTATTCACTCTCGGCAGGCTCGCCGACCACGTCGCGCAGCAGAAGAACGGTAAATATGCGTATTTCGTGGCGAACCGCCATATCAATCCCACCAATCTCTGCATCAACCGGTGCGCCTTCTGCGCCTTCAGCCGCTCCCGTGGAGAGGAGGGGGCCTACGAACTCACCATTGAGGAGATGCTGCGCAAGCTGGAAGAAGGCCACAATGCAGGGGGCGACCGCCTCTCCGAAGTGCATATCGTGGGGGGGCTCCACCCGGACTGGCCCTTCGGGCAGTATCTGGACATGATCGCCGCCATACGGGAGCGCTTCCCCGCCCTCGCCATCAAGGCGTTCACCGCGGTGGAAATCGACCACATGGCAAAGATCAGCGGGATGAGCGTGGAGGAGACCCTGGCGGCATTGAAGCGGTGCGGCCTCGATCTCATGCCGGGAGGGGGCGCGGAGATCTTCGCGGAGGAGGTGCGCGCCGTCCTCTGCCCCGAAAAGATCCCGGGGGTCCGCTGGCTGGAAATAATGGAGGCGGCGCATACCGCGGGCATCAAAACCAACGCCACGATGCTATACGGCCACCGGGAAAGTGTTGAGGACAGGGTGGACCACCTCCTGCGCCTGAGGGAGGTCCAGGACAGGACAGGGGGATTCCAGGCCTTCATCCCCCTCGCCTACCATCCGAAAAACACCGCCATGGGGGGCTTCTATTCGTCGGGGATCGATGACCTGAGAACCGTCGCAGTGAGCAGGCTGGTGCTCGACAACTTCGACCATATCAAGGCCTACTGGATCATGCTCGGGGAGAAGATATCCCAGGTCGCCCTGCTCTTCGGCGCCGATGATATCGACGGGACGGTCATCGAAGAGAGGATCACCCATTCCGCAGGCGCGATGACCGGGGAGGGGATGACGCGGGATGAGCTCGTGCACCTCCTGGGAAAGGCGGGAAAGATCCCGGTGGAGCGCGATGCGTTCTACCGTCATCTGCGGGTCTATGGGGCCGGCCCGTCATGATGTCCCGATCGAAAGCCACCCTTTTCCGGTAAGGATGCACCGCATACAATGGACAGAATAGACAGAAAAACCGCCCTCGACCTCCTGCAGAATGCCGACCTGCTCGATCTCGGCGAGCGGGCCGACCGGCTCCGGGCAGAGCTGCACTCCTCGGGCACGGTCACCTTCATCGTTGACCGGAATATCAACTATACCAACGTCTGCCTCAACCAGTGCGCCTTCTGCGCCTTTTACCGGGCGCCGGAGTCCCCTGAAGCCTACGTCCTGTCCAACGAAGAAATCTTCAGGAAGATCGA
>JADLDZ010000342.1 GCA_020846375.1 Nitrospirales bacterium
CGATGATCGTCCTCCCGCAGCAAGCCGGACGCCTGCAGGGAGCTTTGTGTGGCCCTGCGCTCCTCTGCGGGATGCTTTCTTTAACTTTACCTGAAAGGGCGGGGAATTCTCAAAAATAAGGGAGCGGAAGGGTGTTTGGAACCTTCCGGTGACGCCTTCGGAAAGAGCAGGGAAAAGCCTGTGCGAACCCATTGAGTTTTTCTGCGAATTCTATTATCCTATTAGATGTCTCTCAGGCTGATCATCTTCGACCTGGACGGAACACTCATCGATTCGAGCCCGGATATAGCCGATGCAATCAACTATGCCATCGATCCGTACGGGCTTCCCCCCGTCTCTGTGGAGGAAACGATCGGACTGGTGGGCGAGGGCATTTCCCGACTCATGGAGAAGTTGATCGAAAAGGAGTGCCTCCCTGCCGACAGGGAACTCCTGATCGGCAGATTCCTTGAGTACTATGCGGCACACCTGGTCGACAAGACGACGGTGTATCCCGGCGTGCGGGAAACTCTGGAGAAGCTGGCCGCTTACAAGAAAGCGGTCATTTCGAACAAGCGGGAGAGTCTATCCGGGACGATCCTGCAGAAGCTGGGGCTTGCTCCGTACCTGGATATCGTGGTGGGGAGCGATACCACGCAGGAGCGCAAACCCTCTCCTGTTCCGGTCCGCTATGTGCTCTCGCGCCTCGGGGTCCATCCCGAAGAGGCGGTGATGGTGGGAGACAGCGACTACGATATTGATGCAGGCAGGGCTGCGGGTCTCAGGACGGTCGCCGTTACCTACGGATACCGGTCGGTGGATTTTCTGAAGGACGCCGACTTCATGATAGATTCCCTCTCCGCATTGCCGGATATCGCAGGGAAGTTGTCTGCAGCCTGAGTGCGGGTGCTTTTTCCGTGCGGCAAGGGGATTCCGGTCCTTTTTGCCGTTTGTTATGCGCGGCGCCCCGCCCGGCTGATTCAGGGTGTACAGACACACCCTGGTACGAATGGAGGATGTACATGGCGTTTACCATCGCTTTTGCGGGGAAAGGCGGCACGGGCAAGACGAGCCTTGCGGGCCTGACCATAAAATACCTGATCGGCAGGGGAAGGGGGCCTGTCCTCGCGGTCGACGCGGACAGTAATTCATGCCTCAACGAGGCACTCGGCCTCGAAATACATGCGACCATCGGAAAGCTCAGAGAGGAGTCTCTCCAAGCGGTACGGAGCGGCGGCGAGAGGCCCGGAGGAATGTCCATGGAGCAGCTGTTCGACTACCAGGTACAGCAGTCCCTCATCGAATCCGGGGGATTCGATCTGATGGTAATGGGGAGGCCCGAGGGCCCCGGCTGCTACTGTGCGGCAAACAATATCATCAGGAAATATACGGACCTGTTGTCCGATAAATACCCCTATGTCGTGATCGATAATGAAGCCGGTATGGAGCACCTGAGCAGGAGGACCACCCATCAGGTCGACCTGCTGATCATTGTAAGCGACCCGACAGTGAAGGGGGTGCTTACCGCAAAGAGGATCAACGAGTTGGTGGACGAACTGCAGCTTGCGGTGGAGAGGCGCGTTCTCGTTATCAACAGAGTGACCGGTGCCGGGGGCGAAGAGCTCAGGAAGAGGGCGGAGCAGTCGAATATCAGCATTGCGGGGATCGTGCCGCAGGACGAGATGATATCCGGATTCGACCTGGAAGGGAAGCCTGTTTTTGATCTTCCGGAGGATGCGCGATCCGTTCAGGCGTTCTTTGGCATCCTCGATGCGCTGCGGATACCCTGAGCAACGGGGCGCATCAATGCCGGAAGCAGCCGTCCGGCGGGAACTGACGGCGCAGGGCGTATGCTGTCAGGCAAGAAGCCGCAGTGTCGGAGAGAACGGATACCCCTATGAAACTCGTTGTTTTTTCTTTATTTGACTTGGAAAGTTATGTTACTATCGGTAACATGGAATTTTTGATAGCCACTTTTTGAAAGGAGACGGGTATGCTGATTATCGGTGAGAAGTTGAGCATTATTGCCAAGAGGGTGCGGGAAGCGATGCTGAACAAGGACAAGGGCCCCATCCAGGAGATCGCGACCAACCAGTGGAAGCAGGGGGCGGGCATGATCGATGCCAATATCGGTCCCGCGGAGGACGGCGGAGAGGAATTGATGCAATGGATGGTGACCACCATCCAGGAAGTGGTGCCCCTTCCGATCTGTCTCGATACCACGAATTTCAAGGCGGTGGAGGCGGGGCTGCAGGTGCACAACAATGAGTGGGGAAGGCCCCTCATCAATTCCACCTCCAACGATCCCGAGCGCTTCCCGATGATGGAGATCGCGGCGAAGTACAATGCGCAGCTCATCGGCCTCACCGTGGGGAAGGGAGGGCTGCCCGCCGACGCCGAGGAACGCGCCGCCATCGCGGCCGAGATCATGGCGAGGGCGATGGAATACGGCATCCCCCTCGAGGATCTCTTTCTCGATCCCCTCGTCCTGCAGATCGCCACTTCGCAGGACCATGCGCTCCACGTGATAAAGGCGGTGAAGATGTTCCAGGAGCTGAACGACCCCGCAATGAAGACAGTTGTGGGCCTGAGCAATATCTCCAACGGCTGCCCAAGGGCACTGAGGCCCATTCTCAACAAATACTACCTCACTCTCCTGACCTATGAGGGGCTCACCGCAGCCATCGCAGACCCCCACGAAGTGGCGGAAACGGTAAAAACGACCGATGTGATAATGGGCAAGACCCTTTACGCACATTCGTATCTTGAAATGTAGGAGGAGGATACCATGGCTTTTGTTGCTCCAAAAGAGACGTATGCGGGTAAAGTTTTCGAAGTCGCCATAGGGACGGACAAACCGGTTGTCTTCGGGGGAGAGAATGTCCTCCCGTTCCATTCTTTCGAGGGGAATGTGCCTTCCAGGCCTGTTATCGCTTTCGAGATCCAGGACACTGCTCCCGATGACTGGCCGGAAACGGTGAAGAAAGCGCATGCAGGGGTGTCGGGCGACCCGGTTACCTGGGCGAAGCACTGCCAGGATGCCCTCGGAGCAAAGGCGATTGCGCTCCGGCTTGTCGGCACCCACCCCGACCGGGAGAACCGCTCGCCGGAAGAGGCGGCGAAAACCGTGCGGGACGTCCTCGCCGCCGTCACCGTTCCCCTGATCATCCTGGGGAGCAACAATGTGGAAAAGGACTCGGCGGTGCTGGTCGCCGTCGCTGAAGCGGCCAAGGACAGGAACTGCATCATCGGAAAGGCCCAGGAGGCGAACTATAAGACCATTGCCGCCGCCGCCATGGCGAACAGCCACAAGCTGATCGCCATGTCCGAGCTGGATATCAACCTCTCGAAGCAGCTCAATATCCTCATCACCCAGATGGGGTTCGATAAAGAGAAGCTGATCACCGATCCCATGTGCTCTGCACTGGGCTACGGCCTCGAGTACACTTACTCGGTCATGGAGAGGATACGCCTTGCCGCGCTGACACAGAACGATGCCACCATGCAGCAGCCCATGCTCGGCGATGTGGGCATGTATGTATGGAAAGTGAAGGAAACCCAGGCCCCCGAAGCGGACCTCCCGCAGTGGGGCTCTCTCGCGGAGAGGGGCATCGCGTGGGAAACGGCCACCGCGGGCAGTCTGATACTCGCGGGTGCGGAGCTCCTCATCATGAGGCATCCGGAAGCAGTCAAGGCAGTCGAAAAATTCATTGACGAGTTACTATAAGGGAGGAACAGCTATGGCTCTGACAGGCGTTGAAATATTCAAATTACTTCCGAAGACGAATTGCAAGAAGTGCGGGCATCCCACCTGCCTCGCCTTCGCGATGAAGCTTGCCCAGAGGCAGGCGTCCCTCGATTCGTGCCCCGACGTATCCGAGGAGGCGAAAAGGGTTCTGGGCGAGGCATCGGCGCCCCCCGTACGGCCCATCACACTGGGCGCCGGCGACAAGGCGGTGAAGATGGGTGAGGAAACCGTCCTCTTCCGGCACGAGAAGAAGTTCGTGAATCCCTGCGTTCTTGCGGTGGAGGTAAAAGATACCCTCTCCGACGACGAGATCGGCAGGATTGTGGAAGGGGTGCTCTCCTCGGAGATCGATAGGGTCGGCCAGAAGCTGAGGGTCGACGCCCTCTTCCTCAGCAACGCATCCGGAGACGCGGGGAAGTTCGAAAGCGCGGTGAAGGCCGTTGCGGCAAAGGCGCCCGCCGTTCCCCTGATCCTCTCCACCTCCAATGCAGCGGCAGCGGAAGCGGCCCTGAAGGCCGTCGCTGACAGGAAACCCCTTCTCTATGGAGCGGATGAATCCAATGCGGACGCAATGGCGGCGCTTGCAAAGAACTACAAGGTATCCCTCGGCGTTGTCGGGAAGGGGCTCGATGCGTTGTCTTCCCTTACCGAAAAGATAAAGGGGCTCGGCGTGGAGGACATGGTGATCGATTCCGGCGCCAGGACCGCAAAGGAGATCATCGAAAACAACACTTTCATCAGACGGGCTGCGATCAAGAAGAATTTCAAGGCCCTGGGATACCCGGTGATCACCCTTGCCCAGAGGGACGATGCGATGCTCGAAATGCTCGTCGCCTCCCTGGGAGTCGCCAAGTACTCCTCCCTCATCGTCATGAGCAGTGTCGAGAAGTGGAAGGACCTCGCCCTCTTCACCCTGAGGCAGAACATCTACACCGATCCTCAGGTGCCGATGCAGGTGGAGCAGAAGATCTACACCATCGGGGAGACCAGCGCCGAATCCCCCCTGATGATCACCTCGAATTTTTCCCTTACCTATTTCATCCTTTCGGGCGAAGTGGAAAACAGCAAGGTGCCGACGCGTCTCGCTGTCCTTGACTGCGAAGGCCTGTCGGTATTGACGGCATGGGCGGCAGGCAAGTTCACCGCCTCCAAGATAGCCGCCTTTATCCAGGAGAGCGGCATCGGGGATGAGCTCAAGAACAAGGAGCTGATCATCCCCGGCTATGTCGCCATCCTCAGCGGTTCCATCGAGGAGAAGCTCCCCGGCTGGAAGATCACCGTCGGACCCAGGGAAGCAAACGGCGTGCCCGCTTTCCTGAAATCGCGGTAGCGGCGCTTGCACGCACGAGAGGAAATCAGGAATAATGATAGTGAGCCGATAATGTGGCACAGGAGGTCAGTTCATGTCTAAGTTGATAGCCACTGCAGCTATAAGGGGTGCGAACAAACTTGTAGCGCAGGCCGAAGAGATGCTGGAAAAGGCGATAGCCGAAAAGGGGAAGGACTTCGCCTTCGAGTTTCCGGATACTGCATTCAACCTTCCCATGATCTATGCAATGACCGGTTTTGCGGTGAAGACCCTCGGCGATATGAAGGTCGCCCTCGGTTTCGCCAGGGAGCTTCAGCATCCCGAGCCGGATGAGATATTGTGGAAGCCCTATCTCGGCGAGGCCCTCGATTCGGGGATGGCGACGCTCTTTGCCGAGGAGATACTTCTCGCCGTCAGGTATATCAACGGCCTCGAGCCCTGTAAAGACCCTGAGACAGGATATGTATACAACGGGTTCATCACCGACACCATCCAGAGGAACCTCGGCATCCAGCTCGTGGACGGCACCATGCCCGGCTTTGCGGCCATTATCGGCGCGGCGCCCACCGACGAGATCGCGGTGAACATCGTCAGGGAGCTCCAGGAGAAGAACATCCTCACCTTCCTCTCCGGCCAGAGCAACGGTGACAGCGTCACCAAGCAGCTCTTGAGGAAGGGGATCGAGCTGGGGTGGGATTCCCGCATTGTCCCCCTCGGGCCCGATACGGAACATACGCTCTACGCCCTGGACTGGGCCATCCGCGCCTCCCTCATCTTCGGCGCCAAGAAGCCGGGCGATTTCAGGGAGCACCTGAAATACCAGAAAGACAGGGTGTTCGCCTTCGCGATTGTTCTCGGCGAGCTGGACGACATAAAGTGGACCACCGGGGCGGGCGCTATCAACATGGGCTTCCCTGCCATCGCTGACACGAACATCCCCGTCATCCACCCCACCGGTGTATGCACTTATGAGGAAGTAGACAGGGAGCTCGACCATTCCAGGATCGTCCAGAAGGCCATCGAGATGAGGGGCCTCAAGATCATCGTGGAGAAGCCGCCCATCCCCGTCGCCTACGGTCCCGCCTTCGAAGGCGAAAGGATCAGGAAGGAGGACACCTTTATCGAGTTCGGAGGCCAGAGGACTCCCTCTTTCGAGTGGGTCAGAATGGTGGAGCTCGACGAAATAGAGGACAACAAGGTCATCATCAAGGGGGACAACTGGCAGGAGCTGTACGAGAAAGGCGGCAAGCTGCCCCTCGGCATGGTGATCGAGGTGGCCGGCCGCAAGATGCAGAAGGACTTCGAGTCGGTCATCGAAAGGAAGATCCATCACAATATCAACGAGGCGCAGGGCGTCTGGCACATGGGACAGCGCGATATCAACTGGATCAGGATCAGCGCCAATGCAAAGAGGGACGGGTTCACCCTCGATCATCTCGGTATTATCCAGGCGACCCTTACCCACAGCCGCTTCCGGTCCATCGTCGACAAGGTGCAGGTGACCCTTTACATCGGTGAGGAGGAGGTCAAGAAGGTGCAGGAAGAGGCGCGGGCCGCCTACAAGGAGCGCGACCATCGGCTCGGGAGCCTCACGGACGAAGCGGTCGACACGTTCTACTCCTGCCTGCTCTGTCAGTCCTTTGCCCCCTCCCACGTCTGTGTCATCACTCCCGAGAGACTCGGCCTCTGCGGCGCGTACAACTGGCTCGACGGCAAGGCCGCCTTCGAGATCGACCCCACCGGCGGCAACCAGCCCATTACCAAAGGGGAGCTCCTCGATGCCAAATACGGCAGGTACACCGGCGTGGACGAGTACCTCACGAAGGCCTCGGGCGGCGCGGTCGAGACATTGAACCTCTACACCATAATGGAGAACCCCATGACCTCCTGCGGATGCTTCGAGTGTATCGTCGCCATCATCCCCGAGGCCAATGGGGTGATGCTCGTAAACAGGGGCGCCACCGGCATGACTCCCATCGGCATGAAGTTCTCCACCCTTGCCGGTACGGTGGGCGGCGGAGCGCAGACTCCCGGATTCATGGGCATCGGCGTGAACTTCATCTCCAGCAAGAAGTTCCTCTTCGGCGACGGGGGGATCAAAAGGATCGTATGGATGCCCAAGGGGCTGAAGGAGAGGATCAAGGACGACTTCAACAGGATGGCGGCAGCCGCGGGCGTTCCCGATCTTCTCGACAGGATTGCGGATGAAACCATTTGCGAGGATTCCGAGAAGCTGGTGGAGTATCTCACCCAGGTGGGCCACCCCGCCCTGGAAATGGAATCAATCATTTAGGAGGCGAACATGGCGAAGCAGAGAAGAAGCGGCGATGAGGTTGCGGACAGGATAATCGAGTGGGGGATAACCGAAAAGCTGGAAACCTGTTTTGACAGGGCGGAAAAAATGAAGCCCTGCCCTATCGGAGGGTCGGGAGCGTGTTGCTCGATGTGCCATATGGGACCCTGCAGGCTGGTGGGCAAGAACGCGGAAGAGTCGGTGGTCGGCGTGTGCGGGGCATCCCTTGCCACGGTGGCGGCAAGAAACTTCGCCCGGATGATTGCCGGCGGTACTGCAGCCCACTCGGATCATTCACGCGACATGGTCTTTACCCTCCTGGCGGTTGCGAACGGTGAGACCAGGGACTTCCAGATCACCGATGTGAGAAAGCTCTACCGGGTCGCCGGATACCTCGATATCGAATTCGAAGGCAGGCAGGTCAATGATGTTGCCCGCGATGTTGCCTCGACACTCATCAGCGATTTCGGCAGGCAGAAGGGGGAGATCAACTTCGCCAGGAGAGCCCCCAAAAAGACCCTGGAGAGATGGAGAAAGTGGAACGTTGTCCCACGCGGAATCGACAGGGAGGTGTCCGAAGCCATGCACCGGACCACTATGGGAGTCGACCACGATCCCGACCATATCCTCCTTCACGGCCTGCGGACGGCCCTGGCGGACGGGTGGGGCGGCAGCATGATCTCCACTGATGTTACCGATATCCTCTTCGGCACCCCCATGCCGGTGAAGGCGGAGGCGAGTCTCGGCATCTTCAAGGACGATGAGGTGAATATCGTTGTCCACGGACACGAGCCCACTCTTTCCGAGAAGATCGTGGATGTGGTGTCGGAGCCCGAGATGATCGAGTACGCCAAATCCAGGGGAGCCAGGGGCATCAATCTGGGCGGCATGTGCTGCACGGCGAACGAAGTGCTCATGCGGCACGGGATCCCCACTGCCGGAGGGTTTACCAACCAGGAACTGGGAGTGATGACGGGTCTTATCGATGTGCTCACCGTCGATGTGCAGTGCATCATGCCCGCGATAACCGAACTCTCGAAGAAGTTCCATACCAAGATCATCACCACTTCGGAGAAGGCAAAGATTCCGGGAGCCGTCCATATCGAGTACGACGAGCACCGGGCGAAAGAAGTGGCGCGGGAGATCGTAAGGACCGCCTGCGACAACTTCCCCAACCGGAAGGCCAAGGGGAGCCACATTACCGACAAATTCCCCATGATCGCGGGATTTTCCCATGAGTACATCGAGTACATGCAAGGGGGGAGGTGGCGGGGTTCCTTCCGTCCGCTGAACGATGCGATCATGGCGGGGAGGATACGCGGGGTGGTGGGTCTGGCAGGGTGTGACAACCCGCGGGTCACCTCGACCGGCATTCACCGGTACCTGGCTGCGGAGCTGATCAAGAACGACGTCCTGATCGTCTCGACAGGATGCGGCTCAGCGGCATGCGGCACGGCAGGGTGGCTGACCCCGGAGATGGCCCTGGAGAATGCGGGGCCTGGGCTGCGGGAGGTGTGCGAAGCGATCGGGATCCCTCCCATCCTGCACCTGGGGGCGTGTGTGGACAACTCCCGTATCCTGACCATCGCCAGTGCGATGGCGGCGGAGGGGGGGCTGTCTGATGAGATCGGGGGGATGCCTGCGGTGGGGATAGCGCCGGAGTGGATGTCGGAGAAGGCGATAGCGATCGGGTCCTACCTTGCGGCATCAGGAGTGCCGGTGATCTTCGGAGGGGAGTCTCCGGTGGAGGCGAGCAGGGAGGTGACCCGCATTCTGACCGAAGTATGGTTTGAGAGGTTCAGGGGAGCGATGCACTTTGAGCCTGACCCGGAGAAGATGCTGTCTTTGGCCCTGACCTACATTGACAAGGCGAGGGAGGCCCTGAAGCTGAAGAAGTATGAGCCGGGCAAGTTCGGGACCGAAAAAGTCCTCATGGATATGGCCGCCCGCCGTGATATCGAAAGAGCGGCAAAACCCCATGTCGGCCTTTAATCCTGTTGACGAAGAAATCCGAAAGGTGAACGGCGTAACGACAAGTTCGTTACGCCGTTTTTTTGATGGGGCATAAAGGTAATCTGTTGATTTAAAAAACTTATAGCCTTATTCCCCGGTTGAATTCGGCTCTTGCCCTATGGTAAAGTTTAGTACCCGAACCCGCTTTGACAACAAGGAACGGTGACTGTGTGGAGGTAGTATGAAGATAAGTGAGCTGAATGCCGATGAGCATTACGGTGAAATCGGCGAAGTGGTATCTGACGAGCAGAAGAGAAGGGGCGTGCTTATCCATGCCTTTCAGAAAATCCAGAAGGAGCACAATTATCTCCCCGAGGACCAGTTGCAGGAGCTGTCGGAGAGGCTGAACATCCCCCTCTCCGAGGTATATGGTACGGCTTCCTTCTACAAGCATTTCTATTTCAAGCCGAGGGGTAAGAATATCGTCTGTGTCTGCATGGGGACCGCCTGCCATGTCCGCGGTGCTTCAAAAGTCCTCGAGAAGCTCGAAGAAGAATTCGGTGTGAAGGAGGGCGAGACGACTCCCGACAAGTCCATGACGCTGGAGACGGTCGGGTGCGTCGGATGCTGCGGCCTCGCCCCGGTCGTGACAGTGAACGAGGAGGTTGTGGGAGAGCTCACTCCCCGCAAGATGAAGGAGATCATCGAACAGATCAAAGAATAAGCGGGGTGGCGGTATGGGGAAGCCGGCAGGTACCGATGGGCTGAGGCTGGATACCTTTCTGGCTGGACACGTCGGGGGCGCGCGTATGCTGCGGGACCGCGTGCACCGCGTTCGGAGCGCACAAGGCCATTGATGCCTTGCAGAAGGAGACCCGTGACCGCTGACTTCATCGACCGGGACTACTGCACCCAGTGCAAGGCCTGCCCCATGGGAGCAGTGAAGGTGCGGAAATGGAGCGCCGTGAAGCGGGAAGAGTAGTTCAGAGTACCTTCGGATACAACAAAAGTCCTTGAAAGGAGGGCAAGAATGACACTGAAAGACATGTTACACGCGAAACCGTCTGCTGTGGAGACCTGCAGCGCCGCCTGCATTGCCGCGGATGCGGTCACCATTATGGACGGAAAGAATATCGGCTCGCTGCTGGTGTTGGACGAAGAGCAGAAGCTCGTGGGCATCTTCACGGAGAGGGACATCATGCGCTGCTTTGCAAAGGGTATATCGTTCAAGACCGAGGTGATGAAGAACGTGATGACGACGAATCCGCTGACACTGGACGCTTCCACGGACATCAGCGTTGCGGTCACGCTGATGTCAGAGAAGAAGATCAGGCATCTGCCGGTGATGGAGGAGGAGAAGGTCATCGGGATGGTTTCCTACCGTGACCTCGTTTCGTACCTGCTGCCGGAAGTGATATATATGGCAGAGGATATCTATTAGAGGTGGGTATGGCAGAGGCGAAAGAAGTAAAAGTGGAAGAGATAAAGAAGAGCGCGGAGGAGAAGAGCTGTCCGGTGCAGCGGTCCCTCTACTACATCTCGGAGTTCCTTTCCGGCCCCATGTGCGGGAGGTGCTTTCCCTGCGCCATGGGGAGTTATGAGGCGCGGGTCCGCCTGCAGTCCCTCATCGAGGGCAGGGGAACCGAGGCCGATATCAATGCCCTGAAAAGGATCACCGCTGAAATGGCGGAGGCGTCCATGTGCAAGAAGGGCAAGGACACCGCCTCTTTCATTGCGGGATGGCTGAGCGAGGAGGCCTTTGACGGTCACCTGTCCGGCACCTGCTCCTCCGGCGAGTGCAGCGCACTCATCGAATACAGGGTGGTCTCCGGCAAATGTACGGCATGCGGCCGCTGCACGGAAGTGTGCACGCATGCCGCAGTCATCGGGGAGAAGGCAAAGCCGTACCGGAGCGGCGTCCCCTTCGAGATACGGCAGAAGAGATGCACCCGGTGTGGTGAATGCATCAAGGTCTGCCCGGAAGGGGCGATCATCCTGGTGGGAGTGAAGGAGAGTACACTGGCGGGCGTATAGGATCAAAGTGTGGCGCATTCGCGTACCGAGCAATTGAATGGAGGAGGCATTGATGGCGAGCATGGTGAATTTCACGATAGATGGGAAGGGGGCGAAGGCCCCGGAGGGCGTGAACCTTATCGAGGCGGCGGAGATGAACGGCATCCACATCCCGAATCTCTGTTTCCTCAAGGGACAGAAGGGCATCGGTGCGTGCCGGCTCTGCCTTGTGGAGGTGGAGGGGATGAAGGCCCCCCTGATCGCCTGCACCTCGAAGATCAAGGAGGGGATGGCGATCAATACGAAGACCGAGAAGGTGCTGGAGGTGAGGAAGTTTGTGGTGGACCTTATCCTCTCCATGCATCCCCTCGACTGTATGACCTGCACCAAGGCGGGGGGATGCAACCTCCAGCAGTATGCCTACGACTTCGAGATAAAGGAGTCTTCCTTTACGCGGAAGAAGTTCGGCTTCTCGGTGGATGAGGCGAATCCCTTCATCAAGCGGGACCCTGACTACTGCGTCCTGTGCGGGCGGTGTGTGAGGGTCTGCAAGAACCAGGGGACCAACGTCCTCGAATTCATGGGCAGGGGGGTCGGTTCGAAGGTCACGACCGCCGACGACAAATCGCTCCAGGACTCGGGCTGCACCTTCTGTGGAAGCTGTGTGGATGTCTGCCCGGTCAATGCCCTCCTCGAGGCCGACCGGTGGCGCAAGGGAAGGGAATGGGAATACGACACGACGAAGTCGGTATGCCTCCTGTGCGGCAACGGGTGTGACATCACGGTCAGCTCGAAGGATGGCTCCGTGAGAAAAGTGAATGCGGGCGCGGTGGACGGCTCCCCCGAGAAGTACCTTTGCGCCTACGGAAGGTTCGGATTCGACTGCATCGAGTCCGATACGAGAGTGACCGCCCCGATGAAGCGGGTGGGCGATGAATTGAAGGAGACCACCTGGGAGGATGCCCTTGCCGTCGTTGCCGCGGA